>JACJXQ010000008.1:905016-1206688 GCA_020636495.1 Chitinophagales bacterium
GGCAAAATTATTGCAGGCAAGGGGTTACAAGACCACTATTCAGAAATTCGACCCGTATATCAACGTTGACCCGGGCACTTTGAACCCCTACGAGCACGGTGAGTGTTATGTAACTGAAGATGGCGCTGAAACTGACCTGGACCTTGGCCACTACGAACGTTTCCTAAATACATTTACTTCGCAGGCTAATAATGTGACCACCGGACGCGTATACCAATATGTAATAAATAAGGAGCGTGAAGGAGCTTACCTGGGCAAGACAGTACAGGTGATACCGCATATTACAGACGAGATAAAGCGCCGTATGACCCTGCTGGGCGAAAAGAATGAATATGATATCGTTATTACAGAGCTGGGTGGTACGGTAGGTGATATTGAATCTTTACCATATATAGAGGCAGTACGCCAGTTGAAATGGGAGATGGGCGAAGAAAACTGTATCGTGGTGCACCTGACCTTGATACCTTACCTGCGCGCGGCAAAAGAGCTGAAAACCAAGCCAACACAGCACTCTGTAAAAATGATGAGCGAGAATGGGCTGAACCCGGATATCCTCGTTTGCCGTACAGAGGAGCAACTGAATAAAGAACTGAAGCGTAAAGTAGCCCTGTTCTGTAACGTAACGCAGGACGCAGTTATAGAGGCGATGGATGCTGATACGATTTACAGTGTACCTCTGGAAATGATGCGCGAGCAGCTGGATGAGATATGCCTGCGCAAGCTGGAACTGCCCATGGGGATAGATCCTGACCTGACCAAATGGAAAGAGTTCCTGAACAAGCTGCGCTACCCTAAGTCAAAAGTTGTTATCGGGCTGATAGGTAAATATGTGGAACTGCAGGATGCTTATAAATCAATACTGGAAGCTCTGATACATGCGGGTGCGGTGAATGAGTGCAAGGTAGAAGTACGCAACATACATTCTGAAGACCTGACGCCTAAAAATGCTGTTGAAAAGCTTAAGAATCTTGATGCGGTACTGGTAGCGCCCGGTTTCGGCAACAGGGGCATAGATGGCAAGATAGATGCTATACGGTATGCCCGTGAGCATAAAGTACCTTTCTTTGGTATATGCCTGGGTATGCAGATGGCCTGTGTGGAATATGCCCGTAATGTGCTGGGAATGGAAAATGCCCACTCTACAGAAATGAATGACGATACCAACAATGCTGTTATCTCAATGATGGAAGAGCAGAAGAACATCAAACAGATGGGTGGTACCATGAGGCTGGGTGCTTACGATTGCGAACTGAAAGCAGGATCAAAAGCCGCTGAGATATATGGTACTACTAAAATATCTGAGCGTCACCGTCACCGTTACGAGTTCAACAGTGAGTACCTGGATGCATATGAGCAGGCCGGTATGAAAGCAACCGGCATCAACCCGGCAACAGGCCTGGTAGAAATAGTTGAAGTGCCGGAGCATCCTTACTTTATTGGTGTTCAGTTTCACCCGGAATATAAGAGTACCGTAGAGAATCCTCATCCGTTGTTCATAGCGTTTGTAAAGGCTGCAAAAGAAGCCCGCAACCGTAATGGCAATGCAGAAAAAGTATTCGAAAAAAGTATACAGGGATAATTAAAGGTGCAGGTGTACTGACTGTACCTTTTCGCCAAAGAAGATGCTGGCGTGGTTGTCAAAGTGTTCCGTATCATCCGTGGTATAGAATGTCATTTTGCCATTCGTGCTGATGTTCTCCTCTATTTCAGGATGGCGTTGCAGGTAGTTGGCAAAGCTGTCGGCTACAATGCCTCCCTGCTCCACTATTTGTATATGTGAGGGTACGTACTTCTTTATCTTATCCATAAGCAGGGGGTAGTGCGTACAACCCAGCAATATGGTATCTATATCAGGTGATTGAGCCAGCAATTCATCCAGGTTCTTTTTTATATAATAGTCGGCATTATCTGTTTCATGCTCATAGTTCTCTATCAGTGGCACCCACATAGGGCAGGCCTCCTGGTACACTTTTACGTTTGGGTATTGTTTGTGTACTTCTATCACATAGCTTTTTGACGATACAGTACCTCTCGTGCCGACAATACCTATGGAACCTGTTTTTGTGTATTCTCCGATTACTTCTGCTGAGGGGCGTATGATACCCAACACACGTTTTTCTGAGCCCAACCGTGGCAGGTCGCGTTGTTGTATGGTGCGCAATGCTTTGGCCGATGCGGTATTACATGCCAGTATCACAATAGGGCAGCCCATGGCAAACAGGTATTCAACAGCTTCTAGCGTATACTCGTATACTGCTTCCATAGAACGGTCGCCATAAGGGGCGCGGGCGTTATCGCCCAGGTATATATAATCATAGTCGGGCAACTTGTTTTTAATAGCTTTAAAAACAGTGAGGCCACCAAAGCCTGAGTCGAATATACCTATGGGTTTAGACCGCATACTGACAAAGATACGGGAAAGGAGGGAGGTCTTTGTGTACTATCGTAATACTATCTTACGATAGAAAGATCCGTATTCGCTTGTCGCCTGTATAAAATATACACCTTTGGGATACTCAGTAAGATCTACAGATAGTTTCGCCTGTTTTTGCTCAGGTACTTCAAAAACCGTTCGGCCGTCAATATCCTTCACGACAATGGCAGTATTGACCGGTGGTGAGTTAATAGTAAATATTCCTGAAGATGGATTGGGATATACAGACAAAGGACTTGCAGGTTGAATGTTATTAACATTCAGCGGGTAGCAAGCATCAGGAAAACCTGTGATGGCATATGGTGAACGATACACGTTCATACTATCTTTATATATGCATAACAGCATCCCGCTATATGCATCTTTGTATTGTATTATTTTATTGCTGTCCTTATACACAAAGCCTATAGAAGTACTTAGTCCTTCTATAAAACTTAGTTTATCATTGCTTGAGAATTGTTTTTGAAATTCGATGTGTTTGCGACCTTGATCAACATATACGTTTGTAACTGTCTGTACCGGAGCCATGTAGTAACCGGCTAGTAGCCCGAACTCAAAAGTGTCTCCTATTTGCAGGCTCATATCCATAACGAGCTTTTCTATAGAATCACCCGGGAAAATGTATTTATTTAAGTAAGGCAAAGACCTGTACCACACCTTTCCTGTCATAGTATCCTCCCTTATCAGGCCACAGGGTTCACTAGCGTCTCTATAAAAGACAGTTTTGTACCAACGAAAATTGACGAATGTATCATTCCCTGTCCATGCAGCGGTTTTAAAATACCTGGAACTAGGAAGCCAGGGGAAATCGATATCAGTAGATGCCCAAAGGGTAGTTGTGTTCCCAAAAATGCTTTGGTATGGCTGAGCAACAGATTGATGACAAAAAACTATAAGGAACAATAAAAGGATATAGGAACTTATTTTCATAGTATAAATATAAGGCATTTATTAACATGATTTTTACTTTGAATATCATTATTGTCATTTTACGGTAAACTTATCTTGCATTGATAATAGTGCTAACTTCCGTTATCAGAATGTAATTGTATGACACCATACCTGGAACAGAACTGGAATGAACTGACAGCAGGATTGCCGGAACAAAAACATAAATTTCTGCAAGAGTTGGATAAGCTGTACAACAGCCCCGATCGGCACTATCACAACTTAGTACATATCACTGCATTGCACAGGCTTACAGATATATATGGTGAACAGTTGAAACAGCCCGAAGTTGTAAGATGGGCTATATGGTATCACGATGCCATATACAATGTGATGAAGGCAAAAAATGAAGAAAAGAGTGCAGTGCTGGCACAACAACATATGACAAATCTTGGGGTAGATGATGAGGTGATAGCTAAAACCTGCGACATGATCAGGGCAACTGCATCGCATACTTTAGATGAACAAACAGATAGTTATGATGCGCGATTCATGCTGGATATTGACCTGTTGATATTGGGAGCTGTACCGGAGAAATATGCAGAATATACTGAGCAGGTAGGCAAAGAATACAGAAAATATCCAGACTTATTGTACAGGTCAGGCCGCAAAAGAGTGTTGCAACACTTCCTTGACCAGGACAGGATATATAAGACGGATATACTGTATCAGCGTTATGAACAGCAGGCCCGCGCTAACCTGTCGGAAGAACTGGAGCGTTTAAGGTAGTATTATTAAATACAACAACCCCGGTAGAAACCGGGGTCGTAAAAATCGATTGTACCCATAAAGTGCTAAACTATTAAGCGTATCCTAAAATATTGTCATAAATACGTCGGGGTTTCCTATCATGCAGTAAAAGCAGTAATTTTGCCTAATATTTTTACTTATGAGTGACGTAGTAACAAAAGGAGAGCAGGAACAAGTGAAGCTGACAGCAAAAGATTTTGCTACCGACCAGGAAGTGCGTTGGTGCCCGGGGTGCGGAGACTACTCAATACTAAAGCAAGTACAGACCATACTGCCCCAGACGGGCATTCCCCGTGAGGATATCGTTATTATTTCGGGTATAGGGTGTAGCTCCCGTTTCCCTTATTATATGAATACTTATGGTATGCACTCTATTCACGGCCGTGCTACTGCCATAGCATCGGGGCTTAAGGCTACCCGTCCTGAGCTGAGCGTGTGGATAGTGACAGGTGATGGTGACGGACTTAGCATAGGAGGGAATCATACTATACACCTGCTGCGCAGGAATTTTGATGTAAATATCCTGTTGTTCAACAACCAGATATACGGACTGACCAAGGGGCAATATTCTCCAACGTCAGAAGAACATAAAGTGACCAAGTCTACGCCGTTCGGCAGTATCGACCATCCATTCAATCCATTGGCGCTGGCTATGGGTGCCGATGCTTCATTCATTGCCCGTACGCTGGACCGCGACCCCAAACATCTGCAGGCAATGTTATTACGCTCACACGCGCACCACGGGGCTTCTTTCCTGGAGATATACCAAAACTGTAACATCTTCAACGATGGTGCTTTTGAGGTGTTTACCGATAAGAAAACACGCAGTGACGAGGTATTGGTGCTGGAGCAGGATAAACCACTGGTGTTTGGTGCTGATGGTAATAAGGGTATCAGGCTGGATGGGCATAAACCACAACTGGTGACCTTAGGCGACGGATATAGTGAGGATGACCTGTGGATACACGACGAAAAAGATTTCTTTAAAGCACAGATACTTACCCGTTTCTTTGACAGCCCGGCGCATGAGGGTCATCTGCCAAGGCCGATAGGTGTGTTCTATGAAACAGAACGCCCAACTTATGAAGAGACACTGAATCTGCAGGTAGAAGACGCTATAGCCCAAAAGGGTGCCGGTGACCTGGACAAGCTGTTGCGCGGCAGGGAGACATGGGTGATAGAGGAGTAAGGGGCTGATGGCCAGGTATTAGTAGTTAGGTTAGTAGTTTGTATTTTCACGAAATAATATCAATAGATATAAATTAACCATCTCCTCCTTACAGGGAGGCCGGTAGGGTATCCTATGTCAATAAAGAAATTAGCCAATCATACAATGTGGTACGGGTTGAGCAGTATTGCGGCCCGTTTCCTCAATTACCTGTTGACACCTTACCTGACGCGGCCGGAAATATTGAGTGCAGCACAGTATGGCGAGATGAGTATGATCTACTCGGCCATACCGTTTATGAGCGCAC
Organism: Chitinophagales bacterium; assembly: GCA_020636495.1. NCBI lineage: Bacteria > Pseudomonadati > Bacteroidota > Chitinophagia > Chitinophagales > Chitinophagales bacterium. The sequence goes on from JACJXQ010000008.1 coordinate 910,624, forward strand.
TCTTCACGTATGGTTTTGAAATAACTTTCTTCAGGTATAGCAATAAGGACGAGGATAACAATGTGGTGTTCAATACTACTTCTTTATCTATCATCATTACCACGCTCATTTTCACAACCATATTGCTGCTGCTGAATGAGCCACTGGCGGTAGCACTCAAAGTGCCCGACCATCCTCAGTTCATTACATGGACGGCCCTGATCATTGCTGTTGATACATTTGCGGTGATACCTTTTGCCAAACTGCGGTTGATCAACCGTCCGCGCAAGTATGCGTTCATCCGCATAGCGGGTATACTCACCAACATAGTAGCCACCGTATTTTTTTACAGTTATCTACCGGACATAGCGGCAGATAGTCCGGCCTCTTTTATTGCGTCATGGTACGACCCGAACCTAGGCGTTGGCTATTATATTCTGGCCAATCTTATCTCCTCGATATTGATGCTGTTAATGCTGGCCCCCGAAGTATTATCCGTTCGTTTTGCGGGTAGTTTCAAATTGTGGAAGGAGATGCTGCTGTATTCTCTGCCGCTGATGATAGCCGGTTTTGCCGGTGTTATCAACGAAACATTCGACCGTATCATGCTGGGCTGGCTGAGCCCTGATAAAGCAACGGAAAAAGTGCAGGTGGGTATATATGGCGCCTGCTATAAGCTGTCGTTGCTCATCAACATATTCATACAGGCATTCAGGCTGGGAGCAGAGCCATTCTTCTTTGCCGAGTCGAAGAAAAAGAACGCGCCCGAAACATACTCACGCGTGATGACCTATATTGTCATTGCCATGACGACCATGTTCCTGGTAGTAACGCTATATATAGACTTCTGGAAGTATTTTATACAGAACGAAGAAATGTGGGTGGGGCTGAAAGTAGTACCTATATTGTTGATCGCCAATATGAGCCTGGGAGTGTATTATAACCTGTCGTTCTGGTACAAGCTTTCTCAGAAAACACAAGCTGCTACTATCATCACATTGATAGGAGCAGCTATAACGCTGGGTGTCAATTTTTTCTTCATACCTATATATGGCTATATGGCCTCAGCATGGGCTACACTGGCCTGTTATAGTGGTATGATGGTCATATCTTATTTCTGGGGCAGACGCGTGTACCCGGTACCGTATGAAGTGGGTAAGATAGGACGTTTCTTCGGGCTGATGCTGTTGTTATATTTTGCACATGTAGGTTTCAGCATGTATGTGCCGAATGTATGGCTGCGCTTTGCAGCAGGTACGGTCATGATATTCGCCTACCTTGCTTATGTATACAAGGTAGAGAAGGACAACCTGCCTAAACTCAGTAGAGGTTAACGATGCCGTTGCGCAAGGCATATACCACCAGCCCGATGCGTGATTTTACTTCCAGCTTTTCGAACAACCTGTCGCGGTAGCCGTCCACAGTGCGTTCTGCCACATCCATAGCTATGGCTATCTCTTTGTAGGTCATTTCCGTACAAGAGTATTTCAGGAACTGCAATTCCTTGCCCGACATGGGTACCTGCTCATTACCGGATTCTTTTTCATGTTTTACATTGGTGAGAATGTCCTTGGTTATGAGTTCAGAATCGTAAAAGCCACGCCGGTCTACTGTACGTTTGGCGTCTACCAGTGTGGCGGGCTCACTGTCTTTAAGTATATACCCATTGGCGCCCGAACGCAGCATCTGTATGATGTTCGATTCATCGTTGAACATAGACAAAGCCAGCATCAGTATTTCCGGAAATTGCTTTTTAATGTGCTTTACGGTATCGTAGCCGTGCATCACCGGCATACTTACGTCTATGATGCAGATACGGGGCTTTTCTTTTGCTCCTTTGATCATTTCTATCAGCTCTTTGCCGTTAGCCGCGTCAAACAACACGTCAATATCTTTGTAAGCTTTGAGTATAGATACAAGGCCCCGCCTGAACATGGTATGGTCGTCAGCAAGTGCAATAGTTATCCTTTCGCGCTCCATTTTTACTGTGGTATATTAAGTTGAATACGTGTTCCTTTTTTTAATTCAGAAGTGATGTCCACCTTGCCATTCAGCAGGTGCACACGCTCCCTGATGTTCATCAGCCCCAATCCGTGATCTTTACTTAAATTCTCCGGATCAAAGCCTTTACCATCATCAACGATCTCTACACTTAATGTCCCTTGGTGGTAATTGAGTGATACTTCGATAGAGTACGGTGTTCCGTGTTTTACTGCGTTCGCCACACATTCCTGGATAACACGGAAGAGTATCAACTCCTTATCTTCGTCAAGGTCAAAAGGGTTCCCGGATACCTTAAAGTTACATTTTATTCTTAAAGCCGAAGATATTCTTTGCAGATCTTTTTCTATACTCTCGTGCAGGCCTTGTTTCAGTATGTAAGCACCATTCATCAGGTGGCTCATACTGCGGATGTCTTTTATGGCCTCGCCAACCATCTCGGCTGTTTCGCGTGCCATATTAGGCTGCTCATTTTCAGTGCTTTCGGCCAGCACGTGCAGTTGCATCTTGGCCATGCCCAGCACCTGGGCAATATTGTCATGCAGTTCTGCAGAAAGATTTTTCAGGGTTTGTTCCTGTACTTCCAGGCGGCTTTGCATCAGCTCGCGACTATATCGGTGTTCGCGTTCCTGTTTTTCTATCAGGTAGCGGTGCTGTTTCTTTTTTTGCAGCGCGATAAACAATATTGTAAAAACGGCGAATAGGGTAAACAAAAATGCCCCTAATACCATCATTAATATTGAATTTGTCTCTGTCACTTAGGAAGTAGTTTCCTGTAAAATAAAAAAACCAAACCAAAGCCTGTATATGTAACCATATTAATAAAGTACATCATGTAGTTTATCCACTTGGTATTTTCAAGACTGATAGACGGGATTGCAACACCAACTGACCACCTAAAGAATGTAAAGCTCCAGTATATCAACAATATACAAGCAATCCAGAAATTAGGGGTAGTAAACTGTTTAGTAGTGTGAGTTGTATTCAAAAAATCATAGAAATAACATAAAGTCATCCCGATTATTAGGAGCGATTCTAAAACAAGAAAATAGGTATTTAATGATGATGTTGGGTTTTGAAATAAAATTGAAAATAAAATTGAGGCTATGACACCAGTAACACCAATAAGTAGTCCAATGTTCTTTGGTTTGAAAAAGGTTATAGTATAATTATAGAAGATTGATAGTAGAAGTAATTGAATTGGGCTATATATATGGTATATGAAGAGATTGTTCTTTGTTGTAATAGATATATAATAGGCAACAGTTTCTGAAAATGAAGTAAGTAATAAAAGTGCAACAATAAATTTAGCAGATGTGTCTACAACTTTGTAGCGAGTGATACTAATGACAGACACACCTGCTAATAATAAGATATATATTTTTAATAAAATAAGCCACATTAGCTAACAATAATAGTGTCACTAGCAGCATCGCCTACCGTTGGGCAACTGTTAGGGCATGGAGCCATATGGTCTAGTACTTCACCATTAGTCGTGAGTACATAATTACCATTAGCATCATAGCCGCCTACAACCAATGTTAATACTTCTGTTTCAGTACCGTTGATGTCTACCTTCCTTGAGCCCAGCATGAATTTTACATTCTCAATGGCTGCGTTGGCCAGGTAAGTACGCAACAGGGAGGCACTCATGATCATAGATTTTACAGGTACTTTTCCTGTATCATAGTAATCAGTGATGAAATCAGTAATGTAACCGTTGGCGGTAGCAACTGATACTTCCGCGCCATTTGTTGTTTCAGACATAATTGTTTGTTTTTTGTAAAGTGAAAAAATTTAGATGATGAATTAAGCGTTCGTTCCGGTAGGAAGCTGCTAAAGGTATTAAGATATTGCTCCCTGTCATAGGGTGTTTTTCACGTTTTTTTTGTTGAAGAAAATTAGTATAGAAGGGAAATAAAAAACGCTCCTGCTTAACGGCAGGAGCGTTTTTGTATATTATTATCGACAACCTTGTTACAGACTCAGGTCCGCATCGTTGTTGTCATCAGCCGGCTTTTCGGCTTTGGTCTGTTCGTTGTTATTCTCGTTGCGCGGGCGCTCACGGCGTTCGCCACGGTTATCATCACGACGGCGGTCGTTACCACCACGGCGGTCACCACCATCACGACGGCGGTCGTTACCACCTCTGCGGTCGCCACGGTCGCCCCTGTCGCTACGCTCGCGTTGCTCAGGCTCTACATAACCTTCAGGCTTTGTCATCAGCACTTTGCGGCTCAGGCGCAGTTTGCCCGATTTAGGGTCTGTACCTATCAGTTTTATCTTAACGGTATCACCTTCGCTCAGTACACCTTCCAGTGTATCCAGGCGTTTCCAGCTTACTTCAGATATGTGCAGCAAACCTTCTTTACCCGGCATGAACTCGATGAACGCACCGAAAGGAACGATAGACTTCACTTTACCTTCGTAAGTTTCACCTACTTCAGGCACAGCTACTATACCTTTTATCCATGACAATGCCTTGTCGATCTTGGCCTTATCAGAAGCGAATATCTTCACTTCGCCACGGTCGTTCACTTCTTCTATTGAGATAGTGGTACCTGTTTCGCGCTGAATTTCCTGTATGATCTTACCACCCGGCCCGATAACCGCACCAATGAACTCACGGTCGATGTTCAGCTGAACAACACGCGGAGCATGTGGTTTCAGGTCTTCGCGTTTTTCAGGTATTGCCTCATACATTTTATCGAGTATGTGCAGGCGGCCTTTGCGTGCCTGCTCCAGCGCTTCGCGCATTACGTCCATACTCAGGCCATCTACTTTGATGTCCATTTGTATACCGCAAATACCATCGCGTGTACCTGTTACTTTAAAGTCCATATCACCCAGGTGATCTTCATCGCCCAGTATGTCTGTCAGGATAGCATATTTAGGACCATCGGATATCATACCCATTGCCACACCACCTACGTGTTTAGGGAAAGGTACACCTGCGTCCATCATAGCCAGTGAACCTGCGCACACGGTAGCCATAGATGAAGAACCGTTAGACTCCAGTATATCAGATACGATACGTACTGTATACGGAAAATCTTCTCCTGTAGGCATCATCTGTGCCAATGAACGCTTGGCCAGGTTACCATGTCCTACCTCGCGACGGCCGGGGCCACGCATTGGTTTTGTTTCACCGGTAGAGAACGGAGGAAAGTTATAGTGAAGTATGAAATTGTTATAGTCTGATGTTGCAGCTGTTTCAACCAGCAGCTCATCTTCGCTGGTACCAAGTGTTACAGTAGTCAGCGATTGTGTTTCACCACGGGTGAACAACGCTGAACCGTGCGGAGAAGGCAATACGTCCGTTTCTATTGTTATCGGGCGCACCTCATCCAGCTTACGGCCATCCAGCCTTACACGTGTATCCAATACCATATCGCGAACAACTTTCTTCTCCAGTTTGTAGAAGTATTTGTTCACTAAGGCCATCAGGTCGCTATCCTCTTTTTCTTCGTCTGTCAGTGTTTCTTCAAACTCTGTGTGTATTTTCTTAAAGCCTTCGCTGCGTTCGCCTTTAGGCAATGCACCTTTGGCTATTTCCAGTATGCGTGCTGCTGCAAAATCGCTTACGCGTTTCTGTAGCTCTTCGTTAGAGGCTGCTTCAGCTACTTCACGTTTGCCTGCAACACCTTTTTTATCACGCAGTTCTTCCTGCAGTTTTATTTGTGTGCGGATGGCTCCGTGTGCCAGTTCCAATGCTTTAACGATGTCTTCTTCGCTGCACTCTTTACTTTCACCTTCCACCATCATGATGTTATCCTGTGTAGCGGCAATGATGAAGTCCATATCCGCATCTTTCAGTTGTGTGCGGGTTGGGTTTACTATCATTTCACCATTTACACGACCTATGCGTACTTCAGAGATGATCTCCTGTATAGGCACGTCAGAAACTGCCAATGCAGCAGATGCAGCCAGGCAGGCCAGTGCGTCAGGCATCACTTCAGGATCAGATGATATCAGGGTGATCAGTACTTGTACATCGCAATAATAATCGTCAGGGAACAGTGGGCGCAGTGCACGGTCTACCAGCCTTGAAATAAGTACTTCAGAGTCAGTGATACGTCCTTCGCGCTTGAAGAATGAGCCTGGTATGCGGCCTGCAGATGCAAATTTCTCCTGGTAATCAACGGATAACGGGAAAAATGACTGTCCCGGTCTTGGTTCTTTGGCAGCAACAACTGTAGCTAAGATCATACAGTTGCCCTGGCGCATTACAACAGCGCCGTCGGCCTGGCGCGCCATACGCCCGGTCTCTATGCTTACCTCGCGTCCGTCATCCATTTTATAGGATACGGAAATCGGGTTTGGAATCATAAAATATTTTTAAATGTGTTCATAAAAGACTATTCCCAACTAAGAGTTGGGAATAGTTAAATAAAGTAATAACCTACTTACGGATGCCTAATTGTTCTATCAGAGAACGGTAAGACGTCAGGTTGGTACGGCTCAGGTATTGCAGCAGGCGCTTGCGGCGACCTACCATTTTCATCAATCCGCGGTGGGTAGAGAAATCTTTTTTATTTGCTTTTAAATGAGCGGAGATTGAGTTGATACGCTCAGTAAGCAAAGCGATTTGGCCCTCGATAGACCCGGTGTTGGTTTCGCTACCACCGTACGTTTTGAAGATATTAGCTTTCTTGTCAGCTGTTAAATAAGACATTTACATCAAAATTTTAATATAACTACACTTTTTCAGCTTGCAAAGATAGGGAAATCCTTTAATAAAAGTGTTTTTCGTAAAATATATTTAATGTAATGCGGGTACGGGTCAGGAGTATAAGTTGCATATTACATAACTTGCTCAAAAATAGCGGTTTATATTTATTTTGATGCATTCCAGTAGTTATAGTGTAATGTACCTGCGACAATAAGCCCAGGTACACAGGTGTCAATCATATACAATAACCATAAAAAGCTTTGTCTGCTCGGCTACAATTCGGGATATATGCCATACACATGGGTCTATTATTTTCGATTTACAGAATGGTTGGAGCTCCTTCTGAAATCTCCTGATAATTCTATCATCCCCGGGTTTGTTATGTTGAAGATTGCTCCAATCGCTGAAATGCTGTTCAAGTGGTGTTTCAAATATGTAATAGAACCTGAATGGCTTTCCGCATGACTCACTGAATATCTTCTGTATCCTCCTGGATGCTCTCGGCATCTCATTATGTATCATCTCGCTGATGTTTATCTTGATATGGTTCTTTGAGTTTATAATCTTCAGTAACTCTTCATTGGTCATGCTTGTGGTTATAAAATGATTGATGAGTAACAAGGCGCTGATGCTTACTTGTCCTTTTGCCGCAGCCTTTTTTAGATAAGGCATATAAAAATTGTGGTGAGCGTGGTCGTGTATCGCCAGCAAGGTAGCGTTCAGTGAGCCGTTCTCAATGGTGGGCCAGCCGTATTCTGTTACATAGCTGTACAGAAAGGAGAAGTTCGTGCTATCAATCCTCCTCATCCGTTCGTTTATTTTCCGACAGCTAAAGGTGTCAGCACATTTCTCCAGCATATGCCTTACCAACTGGTCTTCTTCTGCCATTTTCTCAAAACGTAGATAAGCGTCTGACTTGGGTGCATGAAAGGCGCTATCGTATTGTGCAAGGCATTTAGCACGGGCATCTGTTGTTAATATATATGCGGCCAGCATAGTATCCGGCCTTTGGGTATTGCGCCATTCCCACATCAGGTAGTATGGTGTTATTTTCAATAGTTGTTCGCTTGCTTTGATACTATCGCTGTAGTCGGATAGTCCGGCCATACGTTGAAAATATGCCATAGATGATTCGTTGGAACCTGTTCGTATCTGTTCCAACTCGCCCGCCTTTAAGGTGTCCGACTGCGCATGTAATATTCCCGTGAAATATATAATGATGAATAAAAGTGAGTAAAGGGTTTTCATATGATAAAAATACAAGCCGTTATTGTTTATACCGTGTTATGTTTATTTCAATAGCTTTTATATGTTGCAGAGTATTATCTTATAAACTGGAAGAGTTGATAAGATATTTGTTATCTGTTATGAAGCTCTTTCTTTAAGAGTTGTTCTTCTTTTTTGTCATACAGGTCAGTTCGTGTGCATTTATCAGTATAATAGATATTTATCTCATTCCCATGATGGTATATGGGCATCACAGTAGCATATACAATGTAGTCTGCATTTTTAATAAAATCTACTCCACACATTCCAGCGCCAACCTCACTATAAATTATAATAGTATCTGAACTATATCCATTTTTAGTTTTGAATACGTTATCTGTTTTAAAGGTATAGGCAATTAATGCTTGTTTAAAAAGAGATTCAGCGTACTCTACAGAGTCTGGATCTAATTGCAGATCACCTGAATAACGAAGTAACCTTACAACTTTTTCATCTAATACTCTGCCGGAAATAATAAAGTCAGCATTTTTAATAGCAGAATCAATGCAAGGTTTTACATCACATTCGCATGCGTGGGCAAGCCATGATACTAACATTAATAATAACAGTACATAAGTCTGTTTCATTATATAAATATACATAATGACCGATTGAAAATAATAGCCTGCCAACACCGGATACTCTCAACTGTAAACCGTAAATTTGGGCTATGGGACAGTATAGTATCGGCGAGGCCATACAACTATTGATGCAGAAGTCGGGGTGGAAACCCAAGGTCACGGAACTGCGCATTCGTGACGAATGGGAGCAGATAGCCGGCAAGACCATTGCCAAATATACCCGCGACCTGAAAGTGTATAATGGCACGCTGACCATATATACAGATGTGGCTCCGCTGAAACAGGAGCTGAACATGGGTAAGGAACAACTGAAGGCTACCATCAACGAGTACCTGAAGGATAATGCCATTACTGAGATCGTAATAAAATAATATACATGCCTGAAAATACAGACCACGACAAATACAATATCAACCTGGATATTCGCCATGGGCACCAGGAGTTGATAGACATCCCATCGATAGTAGATGCCTGTAAGGAAAAGTGGTGGAACCAGACTCTGACGCAGGTGAATGATAGCGTTGTGCGTCTCGGTGTTATAGAAGGTGATTTTCACTGGCACAAGCATGATAATGACGATGAGTTCTTCTATGTGGTAGAAGGTACATTGTATATAGACATTGAAGGTGACCGTACCATAGAACTTGGCCCCAAACAGGGAGTGACCATATCAAAAGGAATGATGCACCGCCCCCGTGCCCCGAAGAAAGTAGTGATGCTGATGGTGGAGACGGCTAATATTATTCCTACAGGAGACTAAAATATCCCCTTCAGTTCGCTCAGGCAGGCAACCTCATAGGTAGGCTTTTCAGTATGAGCTATTCTTGCCGGGTTAAAGTACACCTGGTCCCAACCCGCATTTTTCGCACCGATAATATCTACTTCCAGTGCGTCGCCAACCATAATGCTTTCTTCTATAGCTGCACCGGTTGCTTTCAGTGCATATTCAAATATACCGGGGTGGGGTTTCATAGAATGTCCCCGTTCTGATGTGATGATCTCAGTAAAATAATTGCTGATGCCGGAGAATTGTAGTTTCATTCTCTGCGTCAGGTCAAAGCCGTTGGTTATCAGGTGCATGGTATACCTGCCGTTGCAGTGGTCCAGCATTTCTTTGGCATGTGGCATCAGTTCTGTCTGCAGAGGGAGTATTTCCAGGTAGGCGCTGCTCATTTCGTGGGCCAGGTTGATGTTGTTTATCTTATAGTCCAGCAGGGTAAGCCAGAACCTTTTCCAGCGCAACTCTTCGCGGCGTATCAGCCCTTTGCGGAAACGGTCCCATTGTAATTGGTTATGGTCGTTGTATTTCAGTAAAAAATCATCAAAATCTGTAACGCCCTGCTGCTCCAGTTGCAGCTCATTATACACGCGTTTCAGGGTATTGGCAGAGTTCAGGTCAAAATCCCATAGGGTATGATCCAGGTCGAAGAAAATATGCTTGTATTTGTTGTTCATATCTCTGCAATACCGGTGGGGTATAAAAACGTCAGAGCCACCCCGGAAACGGAGTAGCTCTTATATATTTAACAGGTAAACGCTTATTTCTTGCGATAGTATATCTTATCGTCCATGAACTCGTTTACGGCTTGCAGAGGTGCATTGGCCATACGCTCATAGATGCGTGATATTTCTATCTGCTCTTTGTTCTCGTGAATTTCTTCCAGGTTGTCAGTGTGGCTGCTGAACTCGTCCAGCTTGCGGTGCAACTCTTCTTTCATAGTTACTGCTATCTGGTTGGCACGTTTAGACATAACAACGATAGATTCGTACAAGTTGCCTGTCCTTTCTTTGATAGCCAATGAGTCACGCGTTTCTATCAATGGGTTAACGGCTGCCATAGCCCTTTTGTTACTGCTCATTTCTTAACTTTTTTATGCTGTTATCGGCAAGCGTAACATACTTTTGCGCTTCGCCTGTATATTTTGATTGGGGGTATGTTTCTTTCAATTCCCGGAAGGCGTTCAGCGCATTGGCATAACGTTCTTCCTGCTTTGCTTTAATACTTTGTTTAGCGTACTGGTACCATGCCTTTACGATCATGTACTGGTATTTATCGCTGTTGGCCGACTCAGGGTATTCCAGCAACACCTGCTGGTAAGCAATACTTGCGGCTTTGTAGTGCCCTATGTTATAATATAGTTTAGCTGATGCGGCCTCTTTCGTCTCCAGTTTTTTCCTGCAGGCATCTATCATCCTGTTGGCCTCCGGTGCCCTTTTGCTGGTTGGATAAGCGTTCAGAAAAGTCTGCAATGCACCCACTGTTTTGTGGGTATATGATTGGTCCAGCGATGCCTTGGGTGACTCCTTAAACAAACAGAACGCATGCATGAACTCACACTCTTCAACATCTTTGCTCTTTGGAAAGAATTCAGCGAAGTTTTTGAAGTGGTAAGACGCTGAGATATAATCCTTCATGTAATAGAAGGTGTAGGTGTACCTGTAATACAACGGCTCGTAGTTACGGGTATTCTTCATTACAGGTATCAGGCTTTCATATACAGCGTTGGCCTGCGGGTATTTCTTTTGCTCGTAGTACTTATTGGCCTTCTCCAGTTTCATGTTCACGTCATTGCTTTTCAATACCCTTTCGTATCCGCTACAGGACGAAAAAAGTACAGCTAAGACAAGTACATACAATAAGTTATGAACAGCAGTTCGCATAATAAAGAGGTGCAAAGCTAATACAAATCCTAATGTTTACCATAAATACTCTGTAAAACTCTGTTAAAAGGGTCTTTCAGGGAATTATACAGTCAATTCACAAGTAATCCACATAAATCCACAAGATGTTAACATGAAGTTATGCAGGCATGGTTGATATCGACCTGAAACCCTTTGTGGCACAAGCTTTCAGGCAATATGATATATGTGGAAAAATTCATTCCTGTCAAATGGTGGTAAATAGTGTCAAATCGTGTTATTTTGTGTCAATAGTCGTCAATTTTAGATTTTCTATAAAAAATGCTCAACCTCGTTGGTGAATATGAGATATCGGTGGATGCCAAAGGCCGTTTTTTACTGCCCGCGTCATTCCGTAAGCAACTGCCCGAGGGTAGTGGCGAGCGATTTGTCATCAACCGTGGTTTTGAGAACTGCCTGACATTATACCCGTTAGATACCTGGAATAAGATAGCCACAGAGGTAGACGGGTTAAGTGATTTCAAACCGGAAGTCAGGAAATTTAAAAGGCTGTTCCGCAACGGAGCTTCGTTTGTAGACGTAGACTCAGCTGGCAGGGTGCTGGTACCTAAAATGCTGTTGGAACATGCCGGCATAACTAAAGATAAAGATATGGTTTTTACCGCACAGGGCAACAAAGTTGAGCTGTGGGATAAAGATACCTACTATGCATATATCAACGACTACAAAGATGATTTCAGTGATTTGGCAGAGCGTGTGACGGGAGGTAGTGCGAAACCGTTAGATAATTAGTAGCGTATGGAGACAACCGGATTTTACCACAGGCCCGTTATGCTGCACGAAGCGGTAGACGGGTTGGGGATAAAACAAGAAGGCGTTTATGTTGATGCCACCTTTGGCGGCGGCGGACATAGCGGGGAGATCTTAAAAAGACTGGGTGATGATGGCAGGCTGATAGCTTTTGATCAGGACAGTGATGCCTGGAAGAACAAACCGGCAGATGAGCGGCTGATAGATGTGCACGAGAACTTCAGGTATATGAAACGTTTCCTGAAACTGCACGGCTACCCTGAGGTAGACGGTATACTGGCTGACCTTGGGGTAAGCTCTTACCAGTTTGATACAGGTGAGCGGGGGTTCTCGACAAGGTTCGACGGGCCACTGGATATGAGGATGGATAGCCGTGGCGAGCTGACGGCAGAAGAGTTGCTGAAGACTTACAGCGAGGCCGATCTGTTGAGAATATTTGAGCAATATGGTGAGGTGAGGAACTCGAGGCAGCTGGCAAAGCATATTGTTGACAACCGCAATAAGGTCGCGTTGAATAGCATTGCCTCTTTAAAAGCGCTGTTGGAGCAGGTAATGAAAGGCAATCCTAATAAATACCTGGCGCAGGTGTTCCAGGCATTGAGAATAGAAGTGAACGACGAACTGGGTGCATTGAAAGACCTGCTGGAACAATCGGTACAGTGCCTGAAACAGGGAGGGAGATTGAGCATCATCACTTTCCATTCGTTGGAAGACAGAATGGTAAAACAGTTTATGAAAAGAGGAGTTTGGGGTGAGGTGGAAACGGATGTGTTTGGCAGGGCCGTGACGGAACCGAAGTTGAAGCCGCTGAACAACAAACCCATAGAGGCTTCGGAAGAAGAAACAAGAGAAAATCCACGTGCGCGCAGTGCACGTTTACGTATAGCTGAGAGATTGTAAATGAGCAAAGAGACAAAAAATACTAACGAAGTGCAGGATGCCTCAACTCCTGTGCAGCGTGTTCGCAACGATTGGAAAGCGTTGGTGGAAAAGTTGTCTTACAAGGCTATTGTAAATAATGTTCCCTTCCTGGCATTTGTGGCTTTACTATGTGTGCTGTACATCGGCGCGAATAAGCGTGCAGTAGACACGCAGCGTGAGCTGAATAAACTGAATGATACCCTGAAGGAATTGCGCTGGGAGTATATGGACGCAAAATCGCAGATGATGTATGCGCAGATGGAGACGGAGGTAATAAGGAATGCATCGAAAATTGATCTGAAACCAATGCTGATGCCGGCATTTAAAATAAAAAGAGACACAACAACCATTACACAAACTCACTAATTGAACATTAAAAAGGACATACGGTTCAGGGTGTACGTTGCTTTCACAGGCATGTGCTTGTTTGGTTTGGCTATACTTATCAAAGTGGTGATGCTGCAGGTGAAAGAGGGGCCGAAACTGCGTGCGCTTGCGGAGAATATCCACACGCGTAGTACCGTGTTGCCTGCAGACAGGGGCAATATATATACAGAAGGGCACGACCTGCTGTGTTCAACCATCCCTTTATTCGACGTGTTTGTAGATTTTTCTGTTATTGATTCGACGTTGTTTTACCAAAACGTTGACACATTATCCCGTCAATTATCAACGCTGCTGAAAGATAGGAGCTCTTCCGCTTATGAAAGAGAGCTTAAGGCAGCATATCGTGATAAGGAACACCACAAATACTGGTCGCTGTGCAAAAATGTACAGTACAACGAATACCAGGAGATGCGTGCTTTCAACATCTTCAATAGGGGCAAGAACAGGGGCGGTTTTATTGTAGAGCCTAAGACCAACCGCATCAATCCATATGGTATGCTGGCCTACCGTACAATTGGTTTGTGGAGGGAGAACGCGCAAACCGTAGGGTTAGAAGCTACTTACGACAGTGTTTTGCGTGGTTACTCAGGCAGCAGGGTAGAGCAAAAAATGACGGGTAATGTATGGATGCCCATAGAGGGAAGTGTGATAGAGCCAAAGAATGGTAAGGATATCATCACAACGCTCGACCTGGATATTCAGGGTATAGCAGAGTTTGCCGTGAAAGACCTGTGCGAGAAGTATGACTTACAATACGGCACTTGCGTGGTAATGGAGGTAGCTACCGGCAAGATACGTGCGCTGGTGAACCTCGGTTGCCAGGACGACGGTAAATACTTTGAGGACTTTAATTATGCCATGATACCTACCGAGCCGGGTTCTGTTTTCAAGCTGGTGACATTGACAGCGTTGCTGAATGATAAGTATGTGACGATAGATAATATAGTAGATGCTGAAGGCGGGCGGATACGTTTCGGTAACCTGACGATGAAAGACTCGCATTTTGGTTTGGGTAAACTGACCATTAAAGATGCATTTGCGCATTCATCAAATACAGCACATGCCAAACTGGCCAACCAGTATTACTATAAAGAGCCGGAAAAATTTGTGGCACAGGTAAAAAAGCTGCACCTGCATGAAAAGACAGGTATAGACCTGGCAGGTGAACGCAGGCCTGTTGTAAAAACACCGGAAAGTAAGTCGTGGAGCCAGACCACTTTGCCGTGGATGGCTACCGGGTACGAAGTGCAGATAACACCGCTGCATACATGCATGTTATACAATGCTGTTGCGAACAATGGTAAGATGATGCGCCCGTACCTGGTGAGTGAGGTGAAGGAATACGGTAAAACAATATTTAAAAGAAAGCCTGAAGTACTGGAGCAGGCCATTGGCGACTCTGCAACGGTTGCACAACTGCGTGCTTGTGTTGAGGAAGTAGCGCTGACCGGAACTGCAAAAAGTATTCAGAGCCCGTTCTATTCCATTGCAGGAAAGACGGGTACAGCGCAGGTAGCTGACAAAGAAATTAAATACAGCGATGGCGTTTATCAGGGTTCTTTTGTCGGGTATTTTCCCGCAAACGAGCCCCGATACACCATCGCCGTAGTAATGCGTACCAAGAAGCGTGCCCATACTTATTACGGCGGCACCATAGCTGCTCCAGTATTCAGGATGATAGCAGACCGCGTATTTGCCGCGGGCAAAGGGTGGGATATGCCGTCTGACAGCCTGGATAGGTCAAAAGCAAAAGTGTTAATAGCACAAAAGGCTACAGGTAGCAGCTATCACACTCTGCTGGGTGCAGTGGGTAAGTATGCGCCTGTGCGGGAGGATGGTTATATAGAACAGGTATCAGTAGACAGCAGTAAACAATTGGTAGTTCAGGAGCAACCTGTATACAAAGGTTATGTGCCGGATGTAAGTGGTATGGGTTTGAAAGACGCAGTTTATTTATTAGAGAAGGAAGGCTTGTTAATACATATTAAAGGAAAGGGAAAGGTCCGGGCGCAGTCTGTTGCGCCCGGTACTATTGCTCAGCGCGGGCAGGAGATAGTGCTGGAATTACGTTCATGAGGCAACTGAAAGACATATTGATCCATGTGCAGGTACTGCAGTCAACAGGAGATACTTCTGTTGAGGTAAAAGGCATTTGCATCGACTCACGTAAAACGGAGCCGGGTTTTGTATTTTTAGCTGTAAGGGGAACGCAGACCGACGGGCACTTGTTTATTGACAAAGCGATCAGCTTAGGTGCAACAGCTATCGTAGCTGAAGAAATAAATGGAGATAAGAAAGAAGGTATTACATACATAGAGACGAGAGACACAACTGCTGTAGTCGGCGTCATGGCCGATGCCTTCTACGGCAGTCCTTCTTCGCACATGAAAGTGGTAGGCGTAACGGGTACCAATGGTAAAACTACTGTGGCTACATTACTCTACCAGTTGCATGAAGCACTGGGCTATAAGTGTGGATTGATATCAACAGTGCAAAATCATATTCATGACAAAGTGATCCCGGCTACACATACAACACCCGATCCCGTGGCGGTTCATGGCTTACTGGCAGATATGTATGCCGCAGGGTGTACGCACGTGTTTATGGAAGTAAGCTCACACGCTATACACCAGCAAAGAATAGCGGGTATACAGTTTGCAGGCGGCATATTTACCAATATCACGCACGACCACCTGGATTATCATAAAACCTTTGATGAATACATCAGGGTGAAAAAGATGTTCTTTGACAACCTGCCGAAAAAGGCATTTGCCCTGACTAATGCCGATGATAAACGTGGGCTGGTAATGCTACAGAACACCAAAGCTGAAAAATGTACTTACAGCCTGCGTACGCCTGCTACAATTAAAGGCAGAGTGCTGGAGAATAATCTTACCGGCCTGGTGATGGACATCAATGGTGTAGAAACGCACTTCAGGATGATAGGCATATTTAATGCGTACAACCTGATGGCGGCATATGGAGCGGCGGTACAGTTGGGCGAAGATAAGATGACCGTACTGGCGCAACTGAGCAACCTTGCTGGTGCACAAGGGCGGTTCGAAACAATCATGTCAATAAATGAAAAAGTATTAGGCATAGTAGACTATGCGCATACGCCTGATGCTTTGATCAACGTGCTGGCTACCATCAACAACCTGAATGTAAAAGGCAGGCAGGTGATAACGGTAGTGGGTTGCGGTGGCGACAGGGATAAAGCTAAGCGACCGCTGATGGCTCGCGTAGCTTGTGAGCACAGCAGCAAAGCGATACTGACGGCTGATAATCCAAGGACGGAAAAAGCAGAAGATATACTGGATGATATGGTAGAAGGGCTGTCCTTGGCCAATATGAAAAAAGTATTGAGGATAACGGACAGGAGAGAGGCGATAAAAACAGCGTGTACACTTGCCGGCGAAGAAGATATAGTGCTGGTGGCAGGCAAAGGACACGAAACATACCAGGAGATAAGCGGTGTACGTCATCATTTTGACGACAGGGAAGAACTGAAAGCGGCATTTGAATTATTAAATAAATAAACAACAGAGGAAACACAGAGGATGTTATACCACTTGTTTACATACTTGAGAGAACAATACGGGCTGTTTGGCGCGGGTATATTCTATTATATCACATTCCGCGCTGCGATGGCTATTATTCTTTCGCTGGTAATTACCACGGTTTTGGGTAAGGGCCTGATAGGCTACCTGCGTAAAAAGCAGATAGGAGAAACAGTACGTGACCTTGGCTTACAGGGCGAGGCACAAAAAAGAGGTACGCCAACTATGGGTGGTATCATCATCATCGCGGCTATACTCATACCTACTTTGTTATTTGCCAAGCTTACGAACATATACATCATCCTGATAGTGTTGTCTACCATATGGCTGGGCATGGTTGGTTTCCTGGATGATTATATCAAGGTGTTCAAAAAGAACAAAGAAGGTCTTGCCGGTAGGTTCAAAATAATGGGACAAATAGGGCTGGGCCTGATAATAGGTGTTGGTTTGTATACCAATGATAACGTAGTCACCACACGCGAGGTTATTCCCGGTCAACAGGTATTATACAACCAGGCCGAAAGGCAGGTGTCAGAACCTTTTACCCGTGTCGATCAGGAAGGGAAGGAACACACATATGTACACGTAAAAGCTGTAACTACTACCATACCATTTATAAAGAGCCACGAGATGAGCTACAGTAAGATAGCAGGCATCTTTGGTGAAAAGGCGATAGGTATTGTTACACCTATCGTGTATGTGCTATTCGTGATATTCATCATCGTAGCTGTTTCTAACGGAGCTAACATGACGGATGGTATCGATGGGTTGGCAACAGGGGTATCGGCTATCATAGGTATCTGTTTGGGTGTGTTCGCATACGTGTCGGGCAACTATGTGTTTGCCGATTACCTGAACATCATGCATATACCTTACCTCGGTGAGTTGTCCATATTCATTGCTGCATTTATCGGTGCATGTGTGGGCTTCTTATGGTACAATGCCTATCCGGCACAGGTATTCATGGGCGATACAGGCAGCCTGGCGCTGGGCGGTATCATAGCCACACTGGCTATCATGATGCGCAAGGAGTTACTGATACCTATCATTTGTGGGATATTCCTGGCGGAGAATTTATCAGTAATGCTGCAGGTGGCGTATTTCAAGTATACCAAGAAAAAGTATGGCGAAGGCAGGCGCATATTCCTGATGTCGCCGCTTCACCACCATTACCAGAAGTTAGGCTATCACGAAAGTAAAATAGTAACAAGGTTCTGGATAGTAGGTATAGTGCTGGCGGTATTGAGTATAGTAACATTGAAAATGCAATAATGAGCGGAGACAAACAAAAAAAGCTGGTGGTTCTGGGTGCTGCTGAAAGCGGTATCGGTGCTGCGCTGCTGGGTCAGCAGCAGGGCTGGGATGTGTTTGTCAGTGACGGAGGCAAGGTAAAAGATAAGTATAAGAGCGAACTGGATGCGGCGGGCGTTCGTTATGAAGAAAATCAGCATACAGAAGAGATAATTCTGAATGCTGACTGTATCGTGAAGAGTCCCGGCATAAGTGAGAAGGTACAGATAATGAAAAAGGTGCGTGAAGCGGGTATTGAAGTGTGCAGCGAGATAGAGTTTGGCTACAGGTACAAGGCGGATAGCAAGATCATTGCTATTACAGGTACCAATGGTAAAACAACTACTACATCGCTTACGTATCACTTGCTGAAGGATGCAGAGTATGATGTGGCGATGGTGGGCAATATCGGATACAGCTTCGCAAGGCAGATAGCCGTTAAGCCGCATAAATGGTATGTGATGGAGATAAGCAGTTTCCAGTTGGATGATATCCACTGGTTCAAGCCGGATGTTGCCGTGCTGCTCAATATCACACCCGACCATTTAGACAGGTATGACTACAATTTTCAGAACTATATAAATGCGAAATTCAGAATTATTGAAAACCAGACTGAGGGAGACTACTTCGTCGTTAATTATGACGACCCGACTATCAGGCAATACATCACAACCCATTTTATTCAATCAAACACAATTTATTTCACGATGAGCGAGCAAAACATCACGAATGAGGGAGGATTTATCAACGACGACAAAATGCACATCCGTTTTAACGGGGAAGAGATGAACATGTCTATACATGATCTCACAACAAAAGGTAAACACAATCAATACAACAGCATGGCTGCAGGTATCTCCGCCCACATTGCGGGCATCCGTAAGGAAAAGATAAGAGAAAGCTTTTCCAGTTTTAAAGGCCTGGAACACCGCCTGGAGCATGTAGCCACTATAAGAGGGGTTGAGTTTATCAATGACAGTAAGGCTACCAACGTGAACTCTGTATGGTATGCACTGGAAAGCATGAATAAGCCTACCGTGCTGATACTGGGTGGACAGGATAAAGGCAATGACTATAGTGAGATACTGGAGCTGGTGAAAGAGAAAGTGAAAGCCATTGTGTGTATGGGTGTTGACAACGCACCGATACATGCAGCGTTTGATGGAGTAATAGAAACAATTGTAGATACAACCTCTGCAAAGGATGCGGTAAACGCTGCTTACGCATTGGCAGAAAAAGATGATGTTGTGTTGCTGGCTCCTGCCTGCGCCAGCTTCGACTTGTTTAAAAATTATGAAGACAGGGGCGAACAGTTTAAAGAAGCGGTACGCAACCTGTAATTAAAGATAAAGAAGAACAGAGATGAAACAATTGCTGAAACAGACCAAAGGAGACCAGGTGATATGGGCGGTGGTAATTATACTATCGTTCGTCAGCCTGTTGGCTGTTTACAGTGCAACCGGTTCGCTGGCATATAAACATGATACCAATTCGAGCTACTATCTTATCAAGCAGATATTGATACTCGGCCTTGGACTTGTTATCATATACCTGGTGCACAGGGTGAACTATACCAAGTTCGCTAGGCTGGCGGTAGTGTTTTATTTAATAAGCATACCACTGCTCATCTACACCTTGTTCTTTGGTGTTAAGCTCAACGAAGGTTCGCGCTGGATAGCATTGCCCGGTACGGGTATCACGATACAGACATCGGCATTGGCCAAGCTGGCATTGTTCCTGTTCCTGGCGCGTATGCTCAGCATGAAGCAGAATGTGATCAAAGATTTCAAAAAAGGCTTTTTGCCTGTATTGACTCCTGTGCTTATCACGGCTGCTTTGATCGCTCCGGCAAACCTCTCTACTGCTGTAATGATAGGTGTTACCAGTTGCATCATGTTCTTCATAGGCAGGGTGAGGGTAAGGCATATCATGTTGCTGGCATTTGCTGGTATCATTGGAGGGTTGTTGTTGTATGGTGTGTCAAAGATAACGGGTGTAGGCCGTGCCGCTACATGGGAAAAACGTATCACTGATTTTGTGGGTAGTTCTGAAGACGGTGTAGAAAAAGAAGATGTGTACCAGGTGCTGCACGCCAAAATTGCTATCGCTAACGGAGGCATAAAAGGCCTGGGACCGGGCAACAGCCAGCAAAGGAATTTTTTGCCGCACTCTTATTCTGATTTCATTTATGCGGTGATCATTGAAGAGTACGGGTTGATCGGGGGAATGGTGATCGTGTTCTTATACCTGCTGTTCCTGTGGAGGAGCATACTCATATTCAGGCGATGTCCATATGCATTCGGTGCATTCCTGGCTGTGGGGTTGAGCTTAACGCTTGTATTCCAGGCTATGCTGAATATGGCGGTGAATGTGAACCTGATGCCTGTTACAGGGTTAACGCTGCCTCTGGTAAGCATGGGTGGTTCTTCGGTTTGGTTCACAAGTATAGCTATAGGTGTGATACTGAGTGTGAGCAGGTATGTAGATGAAACAGAAGGCAAAAAGAAAGCGGAGATGGAAAAAGCTGTGGCAGAGAGTGAAAGATCTGTGAATGGTAAACTGGCAATGGGATAAGGGATGGAGCAGATAAAAGTGATCATAGCCGGAGGAGGAACAGGCGGGCATATATTTCCCGCTGTGGCTATAGGACATGCGTTGCAAAGGTTAGTGCCCGGTGTACAACTGCTGTTTGTAGGTGCAACAGGCAAAATGGAAATGGAAAAAGTACCGCAGGAAGGGTTCGAGATAGTTGGGTTGGACATTGCGGGTTTTGACAGGGGCAATATGTTGAAGAACATATCGCTGCCATATAAGATAATTAAGAGTTATATGCAGGCAAGAAGTATACTGAAACAATTTCAACCGGACGCGGTGATAGGCGTTGGGGGCTATGCCAGCTTCCCTATGCTGAATGCTGCGCAGGGTAAAGGTATACCTACGCTGATACAGGAGCAGAATTCTTTTGCTGGCAAGAGCAATAAGATACTGGGAAAGAAAGCCAAAGCCATATGTGTTGGTTACGATAATATGGAACGCTTCTTCCCAAAAGACAAAATAAAATTCACGGGCAATCCGGTACGTGCAAAAATTGCACAGTCGACCATAACACGTGAAGAAGGACAGGCATGGCTGGGGCTGGATGCCACTAAGAAAACAGTATTGGTTGTTGGTGGTAGCCTTGGTGCATTATCTATCAATGAAACGATAGATGCAAGACTGGAGGAGATACTGGATGAAGGTGTACAACTGGTATGGCAGACTGGCAAACCTTATTACGAGAAAGCCAAAGCACGTGCAGCGGGCTTTACAGCTAAGGTTAAGGTGTTCGACTTTATAAAAGAGATGGACTATGCCTACGCGGCGGCTGATGTGGTGTTGTCGAGGGCGGGTGCTTTAGCCATAGCTGAATTGTGCATAGTGGCCAAGCCGGTAATATTCGTGCCTTATCCTTTTGCTGCCGAAGACCACCAGACCAGCAATGCCATGGCGTTAGTAGAACATAATGCAGCCATGATGGTTAAGAACAGTGATGCGAAAGCAGAACTGGTAGATAAGTTGAAAAGATTATTAAAAGACGAAGCCATGCAGGAACTGATGAGCAGGAACCTTCGAGGCCTGGCAATAAAAGATGCGGACGACAGGATAGCAAAAACAGTATTGGCAATAAGCGGTAAAAACTGATAATGAATATTGAGACAATAAATAGGGTGTATTTCGTGGGTATAGGTGGCATTGGTATGAGTGCGCTGGCACGTTACTTCTCGCAAAAAGGAGTAGCGGTGGGCGGTTACGACCGTACTGAGACCGACCTGACACGTAAACTGCAGTCTGAAGGCATTGATATTCATTACACGGATGATATAGAACTGCTGGATAAAAAGGCGGAACTGGTAGTATATACACCGGCTATACCAAAAACGCAAACAGAGTTGAACTGGTACCGTGATAATAATTACCCGGTGTACAAACGCAGCGATGTGTTGCAATGGATTACAGAGAACAACTTCGCTATCACCATTGCGGGTACGCATGGTAAAACTACCATGACCACTATGATCAGCTATTTGTTGCGTGAAGCAGGTATGGGTTGTAATGCGTTCCTGGGTGGTGTGTCTGTCAACTATAATACCAACTACTGGAGCAGCGATACTGCTACCGCAGTTATAGAGGCTGACGAATACGACAGGAGCTTCCTGAAACTACGCCCGGATATTGCGGTGCTAACAGCTATGGATGCCGACCACCTGGATATATATGGTACGGTAGAGGATATGGAGGAGGCGTATATAGAATATACGAGAAACATAAAGCACAACGGTACGTTGCTGATGAAGCACGGGCTGAAAAGGATGGGCGAACTGAAAGCAACAAATGTAATGACCTACAGTCTGCAGAACGATGCTGCTGATGTATATGCGGATAACATTATGATGAGTGATGGTGGGTATGAGTTTAATATTAACTATAAGGGAGAAAAGATAGAAGGCTTCAGGCTGAATATGGGTGGCATGCACAATGTAGAGAACGCTGTAGCTGCCATAACTGTATCGCAACTGATAGCAGTAGATGCCGGTAAAGTAAAAGAAGCGTTGGCAGGGTTCAGGGGTGTAAAGAGAAGGTTTGAATATGTAGTGAAGAATGATAACGTGGTGTATATAGACGACTATGCACATCATCCCGAAGAGCTGGCGGCATTGATAAAAAGCGCCAAGCTGCTGTTTCATGATAAGAAATGCGTGGTCGTATTTCAGCCGCACTTGTTCAGCCGCACAAGAGATTTTGCGGATGGTTTTGCGGAGAGCCTGAACATGGCCGACGAAGTGATACTGCTGGATATATACCCGGCAAGGGAAGAGCCTATAGAAGGTGTGACATCGCAGATGATACTGGACAGGATAGGTAACCCGAACAAACACTTGTTGAGTAAAGAAGGTCTGCTGGAATATGTAAAAGCTGCCCCGGTTGAATTATTGATAACAGCAGGGGCGGGTGATATAGATAAATTGGTTAACCCGGTAAAAGAGATATTAACGGCTAAATGAGCGTAAAGCGCAAAATATCGGTTCGTAAAATAATACAGGCACTGTTGACACTGGTGTTCACAGGTGTGTGTATCACGGCGGTAATGAGTGCGACCAAACTGTACAGGAGCAGGACGCTGAAAGATGTTGATATACAGATAAAGAATGACGAGCACGGTTTTGTGACCAGGGAGCAGGTGAGGGCTATGCTGTTGCGCGATGGTGAGATAAAAGAGGAAAGTACAAAGTTATCGCAGCTGAACGTACAGCAAATGGAGCGTGTGATCACTGCTAACCCTTGGGTAGAAGATGCACAGGTGTATATAGACAACAAACAAAAGCTGCACGCATTGGTAACACAGCGTGTGCCCGTTGTTAGGATCTTTGAAAAAGAAGGTAATAGTTATTACCTGGATAGTAAACAGGAGCAACTGCCATTGTCAACCCAGTATAATTATTATACCATGGTGGTGACAAATGTGCCTGAGTTAAAAAACGACAGCGCTGGTGATGCTTTGAAGAACAGGATCATGTCGCTGGTGAAATTCATCAGGCAGGATACGTTCTGGAATGCACAGGTATCGCAGGTGATAGTAAGAGATGACCTTGGTTTTGAAATAGTACCAGTGTTGGGCGAACAACAGGTGATAATAGGTGACACTACGGATATGAAACTGAAGTTTGATAACCTGTTTGCCTTTTATAACAAAGTGCTCAACGAAGTAGGCTGGGATAAATATCAGGTGCTGGACCTGAGCTTTAAAGGGCAACTGGTGGCATCTCCGGCTATCAACTGGAAGATGCCTGTTGATAAGGTGATCAATCGCATCAACTGGGTGAACAGTATACTGGGCGAAAATGCTAAACCACCTGTGGTGAACAGAACGGTTGCCGCAACTCCGCCACCTGCAGCTAAACCTGACACACTGGCAATAGCGCCGGTGCAGGCACAGCAGGTGGAAACACCAAAGCAACCTGAACCAAAGAAAACAGAGCAGGTCAAACCTGTGGAAGGGCCCGTGAAGAAACAGGCGGAACCTAAACAGCCTGTTATTGAAAAAGAAAAACAACAAGAGGATAAAAAACCGAAGTATATATATAACGGAGGTTAAAAATAAAAAGTAATAAATGTTCATAGTATGAGTAAAAAGCAACCCATCATTGTAGGCCTTGACATAGGAACCACTAAAGTGGCTGCAATTGCAGGAAGGAAAAATGAGTTTGGCAAACTGGAGATACTCGCTTTCGGGCGTGTAGAGTCGGCGGGTGTCCAGCATGGTGTCGTTATGAACATAGATCAGTGTATACGCTCTATTGAGCAGGCGGTGGTCAAATGCCTGGAGTCGAACCCTGAGCTGGATATCAACGAGGTGTATGTGGGTATTGCGGGCCAGCATATAAAAAGCCTGCAGACACGCGGTGACAGGGTGCGTACTAATTCGGATGATGTCATCAGCAAAGAAGATATCGATCTGCTGGTGCGCGACCAGTATAAAACATACATTCCTGCCGGTGACCAGATCATAGATATCGTTCCGCAGGAGTTTACCATAGACAGTACGCCGAATGTACTGGAGCCAATTGGTATGAATGGCGTGAAGATTGGTGCCAACTTCCATGTCATCACCGGTGATAAGAACGCGATACGTAATATCAAACGTTGTGTTGACAAAGCAAACCTCACCACGCGCGACCTGGTGCTGCAACCCTTGGCATCTGCCGCGGCGGTGATGAACGATGAAGATATGGAGGCCGGTGTTGCCATAGTGGATATAGGTGGTGGTACTACCGACATGGCGGTGTTCTACGACGGTATCTTAAAACACACCGCCGTGATACCATACGCCGGTGTGAATATCACCAATGACATACGTAGTGGTTTGGGCGTATTGCGAGCACAGGCAGAGCAGATGAAGGTGCAGTTTGGCACTGCGTTGGCTGCCGAAGCTAATGATAACGCGTATATCACTATCCCCGGTTTGCGTGGTTTGCCTGCCAAGGAGATATCTGTTAAGAACCTGGCACATATCATACAGGCACGTACGCAGGAGATACTGGACTACGTACTGTTCCACCTGAAGCAGATAGGACTGGATAAGCGCCTGTATGGTGGTATCATCCTTACAGGTGGTGGTGCGCAATTGAAACACATCATTCAGCTGACTGAATATACTACAGGCCTGGGAGCACGTATCGGATACCCTAACGAACACCTGGCGGGTGGCTATGCTGATCAACTCATGAACCCCATGTACTCCACCTGTATAGGTTTGATACTGCGTGGCTATCATGATTTTGAAAATGGTAAAATGCGCTTTGCGGGCGAAGGCGGCAACTTCATATCTGCACAGGTAACAGACGAGCAGGAAATGGAAATAGAAGAAGGACTGGAAGAAGAAATAAAAGACGAAAAACAGGCAAAACGTACGGAGAAAATGAAAAAACTTTTCGACGGGCTGAAAGGAAAATTCATGAGCCTGTTTGAAGAGGTGGAAGACCAGGAAATGGAATAATAAAACTCATTAACACAATTATATACTAACAAAAGGACTGTTTCACAATTACTAACCCAACAAAAACTGAAATCGTATGATACATTTTGAGATCCCCAAAAACCAATCGTCCATCATCAAGGTGATCGGTGTTGGTGGTGGCGGTAGCAATGCCGTCAATTACATGCATAGCCTCGGTATCGAGGGTGTGGACTTTGTTGTTTGTAACACGGACTCACAGGCACTGACGTTAAGCCCTGTTCACAACAAGATACAACTGGGGCCACACCTCACGCAAGGTCTGGGCGCAGGTGCAAACCCTGAGATCGGTAAGCAGGCAAGCGAAGAGAGTATGGAAGACATCTCCAAGATATTGGAGGTGAACACACGTATGGCTTTTATCACTGCCGGTATGGGTGGTGGTACAGGTACAGGTGGTGCGCCTGTAGTAGCCAAAGTATGTAAAGACCTCGATATACTGACCGTAGGTATCGTTACCACGCCTTTCTCTTACGAAGGACGTAAACGTATGAAACAGGCGCAGGATGGTATAGACCGTATGCGTGAGCATGTGGATACCATACTCATCATATCCAACGACAAACTGCGTCAGCAGTATGGCAACCTGCCGTTCACAAAAGCGTTTGCACAGGCCGATAACGTACTGGCGACTGCTGCTAAGTGTATCACAGACGTGATCAATACAACCGGCCAGATAAACGTTGACTTTGCTGATGTGTGTACGGTAATGAAGAACGGCGGTGTAGCAATATTAGGTAGCGCTGTAGCTTCTGGCGAACAACGCGCTGAACGTGCTGTTGAAGAAGCATTAAGCTCTCCGTTGCTGAACGACAACGACATAACCGGTGCTAAATGGATACTGCTGAATATAACATCTGCCGCAGGTGAGTTTGAACATACCATGGACGAAGCGGAAGCAATACAGGCTTATGTACAGCACATGGCGGGCGAAGACTGTGATGTAATACTGGGTATGGGTCATGACCCGAACCTGGAGGATGGTATTTCAGTTACCGTTATTGCCACGGGTTTCACGCATCACGATATCAGTTCCGAGATCCCGGAAAGGAAGAACGAACCTGAAAAGATAATCGTAAAGCTGGGCGAGCCCCAGGCTGCTCCTTCTGCCATCAACACAACGGCTGAGACAAAGCCTGCCGCACCGGAAGTTCCCAAAGAAGACCCGATGGCGCCTAAGCTGGTAGCTGATATACCTGCGGCTAACACTAACCCGGTTGTGATAGATGCGAAACCGCATTTCCCGGTTGAGGAGAAACCAAAGGAGACCATGCAGTTGCTTATGCCAGGTGAAGTAAAGGATGAAAATGCATCTGAAAATGAACCGGAAACAGACGAACCCGTAGCGGAAAGTACACTACAGTTGTTCATGAAGAACGAACAACCCGAACCCACTCCTGCAAAACCTGAACCTCAGCAGGTAGTAGCTGAACAGCCTAAGTATGCAGGCCGTGAAATGAGCGCTGCTGAACTGGAAGAGAAACGCATCTTCGAAGAACAGAAAAGAGCGTTGGAAGAAAGGGCAGAGCGTTTGCGCCGTATGAGTTTCGATGTAAAAGCAAATGAAAGTACGGACGATATGGAGAATGTGCCTGCATACGTACGTAAAAATATCAGGATAGACGATACCGTTGCTTCGTCTGATACATTCTACAGCGGTTACTCCGTTGGCGTGAATGATAAGGACAAAGAAGGCAATGCCGATATTCAGAGCATTAACACCTTCCTCGAAGGTAAAAAGCCTGACTAAAACATTTCTGTTATAGCCAGTGTGTTTAAAGCCCCCGCAATATCTGCGCGGGCTTTTTTGTTTTATTTAACACTTGGTATTTAAACATCTCTTTTAATGCTGGGTCTATAATACAGAACCAAATGAATAAGATATGAAAGCAATAACAGCAGTATTAGCAGCGATATTCATGTTCGCGGTACAACCGGCAGAAGCGCATCCGTATAAAAGGAATGTAAATAAACATCAGTATTACCAACACAAACGCATTCAGCATGGTGTACGTACAGGACAACTGACACGAAGAGAAGCCGGCGCACTGCGTATGCAGCAGGCAAGGGTAAGAAACTATAAGCAAATGGCAATGGCAGACGGACGGGTGACCCATAACGAACGCAGGATGATACAACATGCTCAGATGCATGCCAACAGGAGTATCTATAATAAGAAACATAATAACAGGACAAGAGTATACAGGTAAAGTAACGTAGTAGTATAGTGGGTGTTTTTGATTTAAGAAAAGGAGGCTTCGCGCCTCCTTTTTTAATTTTTGTTACCTGGATATTAATAATACCTGAACGAACTGTTACCGGAATGATAACCTATTATGAAGAATAGGTAAACGGGGTACATACGAGAATATCATTCTGTTGTTTTGCAAAAAATTACAGTTATGAGAAAATTTGTACTCCTTTTTACGGCACTGTTTTCATGCGTAAGTTTTGCACAGGCGCAGGACATAGACATGATGGACGAAGTGCTGACATTTGATGAAGCAACAGGTACCGCTAAGATCGGTGTTATCGTTAAAAACAAGAATGCATCTGCTACTACGGTTGATGTGGCATTGATGAGCAACTTCGGTACTACCGATAACAGCGACATCACGCTTACTACCACAAAACTGACCTTTGCCGCTACAAGTCCCGATCCGGATACACAATATATCAATGTAACTGTGGCAAACGATATGACGGCCGAAGCGGCTGAGTATTTCGCGCTTCAAATTTCAAATGCTGTAAACGGTAGCATTGGCGACGATGTTACTGTGGTATATATAAAAGACAACGACTACACACCTCCTGTTGCCAGGAAGAATATTTCGCTCGATTTCCTGGGTCGTTACACTATGCCTGCGGCAGGTTCTTCTGCTGAGATATTAGCATACGACAGCGCTTCAAACAGGTTGTTCGTAGTAAACTCACTGAAGAGTGTATTGCAGATACTGGACTTTTCCAATCCCGCTGCTCTGACAAAAGTTGACTCCGTTGATATGTCTTCTTATGGTGGTGGTATCCAGTCGGTAGATGTATATAATGGTATGGTAGCCGTTGCGGTTCAGGGTAACCCTAAAACGGACAGCGGTTCTGTTGTGTTCATGGATAAAGACGGAACTGTATTGAAACAGTTCAAAACAGGTTTCCTGCCCGATAACGTTGATTTTACACACGATGGTAAATACGTATTAACGGCTAACGAAGGCGAACCTAATGACGCATATTCTATTGACCCTGAAGGTTCTGTTACAGTGATAGATATCAGCAATGGTTTGAACAGCGCTACGGTTAAGCACGCTACGTTCACATCATTCAATGCTAGTGCAGCTGCCCTGAAAGCGAAAGGGATCAGGATATTCGGTGCTAACAATCCTACCGTTGCACAGGATATGGAGCCTGAATATATCGCCTTCAACAGTACTTCGGATACTGCCTATGTAACACTGCAGGAAAACAACGCAGTAGCTATCGTACACATACCATCTGCTACTATTGTAGACATCATGCCACTGGGTTATGTTGATCATAGTGCTGCCGGTAATGCACTGGATGCTTCTGATAAAACCGATGAGCCCCTGATAGCCAACTGGCCGGTACGTGGTTTGATGCTGCCTGACGCATTAGGTAGCTACGAAGTAGGTGGCAAAACGTATATAGTAGTTGCCAACGAAGGTGACTCAAGAGACTATGGCGGATATTCTGAAGAATTGAGAATAAAAGATAAGAGCCTGAAACTGGATGCTACTAAATTCCCTGCAGGTAGCCTGATGAAAAAAGACTTCTGTATGGGACGTCTGAACATCACCACCAGCCTGGGCGATACGGATAATGATGGTGACTACGACGAGCTGTATTCATACGGTACACGTGGTTTCGCAATATTCAACACGGCTGCAAGGTCATTGGTATACCAGAGCGGCGACCAGTTTGAGCATATTCTCGCTGTAGACCCTAAAGTAGGTAAGATATTCAACGCAAGTAACGATAACAACGACCTGAAAGACAGGAGCGATAACAAAGGCCCTGAGCCCGAAGGTGTTACTATGGGTACCATACACGATACTACTTATGCTTTCATTGGTTGCGAGCGTATAGGTGGTGTAATGGTGTATGATGTTACTACTCCGGCAGCCCCTGTGTTCGTTGATTATATCAACACGCGCGATACAAATGCATACGGTGGCGACAATGGCCCTGAAGGGCTGATATTCCTGGATGCTGCGCACAACAGCCACGGTAAATACTACCTCATCACGGCCAACGAAGTAAGCGGTACAGTTGCTGTTTTTGAAGTAAAAGTTGCGCCTGTAAGCGTACAGGATGTAGCAAACAAGCTGCCTAAGCTTAATGTTTATCCTAATCCTGTTATTAAAGGACAGTTATACTTCAGCACTACCGTTACGGGTACAATTGTTGATATGAATGGCCGTGCTGTAGCTTCATTCAGCAATGCAAATAGCATCAGTACAACCAACCTTGCTTCAGGTGTTTATTTCCTGAAAGCAAATGGTTTCTCTGTTGAAAAAGTAATAGTACAATAATTACACTCTGTTATGATCATCATAAGCCCTGTGCACATGCACGGGGCTTTTTTTATATAATTCCCCTCTTGGGAGTGCCTGTCCCGCCACGGCGGGAGGTGTAGGGGTGAGTACGCTCGCGGGGAACAAACACTTTTTTTGAATTTTTACTTTTACTTTACATCATGCTCAACACAACCCAATTACAAATACAGCAACTGGACAGGCAAGGACTCGATACCCTTGTTAGCTGGGCTAAGGCCGAAGGGTGGAACCCCGGCCCATACGACGCTGATGTGTTCTGGGCTACAGACCCTGAAGGATTTGTCGGGTATTACCATAATGACGAACTCATAGGCGGAGGCTCTGTTGTTGCTTACAACGGGCTGTTCGGTTTTATGGGCTTCTTCATCGTTAAGCCTGAATATCGTTCCGTGGGTATTGGCCGCAAGCTATGGTATCAGCGCAGAGATATGCTGTTGTCCCGCCTGCAGCCCGGTGCCGCTATTGGTATGGACGGAGTACTGGCCATACAGCCATTTTACGAGGATGGCGGCTTCTCCATTGCCTTCCGCGACGAGCGTTACGAACGTACAGGTACGGAGTTTGCCGTGCACCATAACGTTACACCCGTTTCAGGCAATGATATACCCGCCGTGCTGGATTATGATACATTGTGTTTCGGCGTCCCCCGCCTGCAGTTCATGGACCGGTGGCTCAACATGCCCGAAAGTAAAGCCTTCAAATATATGGATGAAGGAAATATCCGGGGCGTAGCGGTATTGCGCAAAGCTGATACCGGCTACAAGATAGGCCCCCTGTTTGCCGACAATGCAAATATTGCCGAAGAGCTGTATAAAGCCTGCCTGAACGAAGTGCCCGGCGAACAGGTATATTTAGACATCCCCGTAGCTAATACCGCCGCCGTGCAACTGGTACAGAAATACAACGCCACCTACGTATTTGAATGCGCCCGTATGTACTACGGCACGCCACCCGCACTGCCTGTCGAAAAGATATTCGGCATCACCAGTTTTGAGTTAGGGTAAATGTGGAGAGTTTTCCTCCCGTCATTGTGAAGTATGAAGCAACCCTTCTAACCGTCATCAAGAGGAAGTATTTGCCTCGTCAAATAATGACGTGGTGATCTTCTCCTCACGTGCGATAATTAACGCTTATTATATAAGCGCTATTGTGGAATATTAGGTAGTAGAAATAGAGTGTTTTCACCGTTGTGGGTGCTGATAGTTAGATTGTAATTGTAAATATCTTTTGGGTATCAACACTGAGTTGAATTGTTCGTTTAAAATCCATATAGCATTAGAGGTAAAACAATAGCAGCAGCTTCATTCTCGAAGTTAAAATAGATTTGTTCTGAATACGGATCAATAAAACAATTGTGAACTGTATTGCCATTTAGTATTTCGCCTATGCATGCTTGTCTTGTTTCTTCAAAATCTTTGAAACCTTTTATATAAATATTTTTTCTGATTCTGTAAACAACGAGTAATTCACGAGTTTTAGGAATATATTTGAGAGATAGAACTTTATATTTCTCTTTCCCTAAATCAGTTCCAATGAGGTCAACATTTGCATTATAAGTAAGGGTATCAATTACATTAATTGTTTTTAGCGTATTTAGATCAATTATTTTATTTGAATATGTAAATGTAATATATGGGAAGGAGCATAGCTCAGGACTTAGAAAATTTTCAAAGTATTTTTTTCTATAAATAAGTGGTAAGTCAACAGAATACATTTTGATAGGTTTAGCTGTTCGATCTATAGTGTCAAGAGTAAATTCAGTAATGAACTTTATTATTTTTTCTGGGTTTGCTTCAAGTTGAGTGTCAAACCAATTCAATTTTTCATGTGTAATTGCAATAAATGAGTTGTCATTTTTTAAGGTAAATCTGGCACTATAGTTATCATAATTTTGAACGCTATCAAGGTTAAAGGGATAGACTTGTTTTATTTGAACTAATGAATCATACATTACGATACAGCTATGTATATTAAATGTTATAGTGTCATTTTGTACGTGAGTTTGTAGGTATTCCAGGAGAGCATATATCTCACCTTTGGTATTAATACCAAACCATTTAAATCCTGGTCTGAACCCTTTTGAATGTTTATTTATGTATTCTCCCTTCTCTGCAAACCCAATGCTATCAATACCTTTTAGGCTTGTTTGTATAAATTGATAATCAAAATTACTCGGGCTAATATTAATAACTTCATTTGGGTTGCTTTTTTGCCAAACCTGTATTTTATCTAAGTCGATATTGATAAAAACAACTTTATTTTCCGTAAAATTATAATTAGCATGTTTGGTGGTAGGGAGTAACAAAGTGTTATTATGAATAAAGTCCATTATTTCAGTTTCATTAATCGTTTTTAGTCCGCCTTCTAATACGATTTTTTCATTTTGATCAAAAATATACCAATTTGATATCTCATTTTGTTTATGTAGTTTTTGATATAAATTATCATTGAAAATACATTTTATGCCAAAATCATTTAGAGTAAATTTGTATTCCAAATCAAAAGAGTCAGCCCTTTGACGTTCACTAAAAATGGCAAATACAGGTATTTCGCTAGATAATTTATTTAAGAAAAAAAGGTTACTCCTACAAGACACACAATCATTTTGTTTGAGGTCTAAAAGCATATATTGGGCAAACAGGTTATTACAGAATAAAATAAGTGCTAATACAGAAAATGTTTTTTTCATAATGTAGATCAATTGTCGTACTACAACAGTAACGGTGCATTGGTAATTAAGAAAGTCTTCGTGTAAAAGAACATGAAAGTAATGAAACTGGTAAGACTACAATTGTAAAACTTACCAGTTTCAAGTCAATAGTAGTAATTATGGCGCAATAGGTAAACTACCGTCATTTTCCAATGTAGTAGTCATATAATCTTCTAACGACGTTGCATCGACATAACCAGGATTTGTTACTTCAGTTTCTTTCGGATCAGGGAGTACTATATCTCCACCTATTGTACCATGAAAAAAAACCGCATTATCTACATATATTCTTATCACGCATTTATTTGCTTCTGCTTCAGGACGTCTTGCATCGTCATTAATTCTAATGTATCTGCGCCCGGGTACAGAATTAGTACTAACTAATGTTGAATTGGCATTTGCCTCAATACAAGTAATTAGAAACATTGCTGCAAAAGCTAAAAATTTTGGACTTTTCATGTTGTTTAAATTTTCCTACTCTTTTTCTCCGCTTTTCGGATTACACGTACAAGTTTCGAAAGTGAACCGGTACTTATAAGTGCTTGCAAAACGAAAGTATTGAAGCTTATAACATCAGATACCCTCAAAAAGTGCATATTTTTATATTAATTAGTTAATACTTTTGTGATCATTTTGAGGGTACACCATTCGTCTATTTTTCGTATATATCCATCCCTGGTATTTGTTTGAAACGAGGACTAAACGGAACAGCGTTAGCAACGCCCCCTCTGATACAGCTGTTGGTCGTACCCCCCGACTACGTCCTCACGGCCGTCCATCCCCCGATTGACATATCCACTGCGGAAAACGAATCCTGTCAATCCCAAAATCCTGCAAATCCTGATTCAGACAATTACCCCCCGACTACGACCTCACGGCCGTCCATCCCCCGATTGACATATCCACTGCGGAAAACGAATCCTGTCAATCCCAAAATCCTGCAAATCCTGATTCAGACAATTACCCCCGACTACGTCCTCACAGTCGCCCATCCCCCGATTGACATCTCCAACACACAAAACGAATCCCGATAATCCCAAAATCCTGCATCCCGATAGCTATCGGGACTGATTCTGACAATTAAAATTTGTAAATGTTTAATAATTTACGTAATTTTGTTATTATTATATCCCTCTCTAAAACAGGGATAATTGTTAACCAACCCTATAACAACTCTCCCCTTTAGGGGAGTCGGAGGGGTTTAATTTCCTTTACCATGACAACAAAACATCTCCAGTTCTGCCTCAACTACCTGCAGACACACGACCCCGGCGTAGCCTACAAAATGACCTACCCCAAAGTAAGCCCAAAATCGGTTTATGCAGCCGCATCGCGCCTCATGGCCCGGCCCGACGTATCGGCATGGATAGAAGAAACAGAGCGCAGCATGCACCGGCGTGTATTAAAACAGATAGAAGAAGAGCAGGGAGAAGTACTGAAAAAAGACCTCATGACCATCAACCAGAAACGCGCCGTCCTCACAAAGATCATTACAGGGCAAACCAAACGCAGGCGCAACGTAAAAACAAAATACGGCTACACCGTGGTTGAGGACGACCTGCCCGTTTACGCCGTACTCCGCGCCATAGACATGGATACCCGCCTCGAGAATTTTTACAACTACCTCATCAACCCCCACACCTGGCGCAAGACCCACAATCAGTACGTCAATACCCCCACCCTCCAGCAGCAGGTCAACATACTCATAGCCCAAACCACCGAAAAACAGGAAGAAAAAGAAACCATACAGGAAATACGTACACCCGCGCAGGAAAATTCCCCTCTTGGGAGTACCTGTCCCGCCGCCGCAGGAGGTGAAGGGGTGGGTCCACTCGCGCAGGAAAACACACCACACAAACTGTCCCCCGCTGGCGGGGGTGTCCGACAAGCGTCGGACGGGGGTGGAGCACTCGCGAAAGAAAACCACATTCCACATCTCCCCGGAATAACATCCCGCTTCAGCGGGAGGGGGATAGGGGGACACGCACCCGTGAAGAATAATTCCCCTCTTGGGAGTGCCTGTCCCGCCACGGCAGGAGGTGAAGGGGCGGGTCCACTCGAGCAGGAAAACACACCACCAGATTTTAACGCCTCCGCACCTTTGCTGCCAGGCCAACCACCCGCGCCGGAACAACACGTGTCGGAAGATTCCCCTCTCGGGAGTGCCTGTCCCGCCACGGCGGGAGGTGCAAGGGTGGGTTCACTCGCACGGGAACCACTTGCGCCGGAACAGCACTTAACAACTGAGCTCGCGAACTCGTTAAGGCAAAATAAAAATCATTCACTTAACAACTGAGCTTGCGAACTCGTTAAGACAAAATAAAAATCATCGTTAACTTAACAATACTTAACAACTGAACTAGAGAACTCGTTAAGACAACAGAAAAAGACATTGATCACTTAACACCACCAATTGTCACACTAATCTCATTATGCCAACATTAACCAAACGTTTATGCTATATTTGACGTCTAAGCATATACAGTACCTGGAAATAAATAAGTTTTTTGGGGTAAAAACGAAAAACTTACTATTTTGGCACTGTATTTGTGTTAAACAATTTTCACATTTGGGCAATAAAATCCCCAATTATTAGTTAAATAACTTCAAAAGGACGCACTATAGCATAGACTTCTACATTAAATAACATTTACCGAAAATGTAATGATGTGTACCCTAACAGGTAGAAGAATATGCAAACACTCCATCAACAACAAACTGACGCACAACTGGTGCAATCCTTCAAAGAAGGACAGGCTGCGGCATTAGAAACACTGATCCACAGGTATAAGGATAAGATATACACGGGCATTTTTATGCTGGTAAAAGACCAGTACACCGCCGAAGATATCTTCCAGGATACCTTTATGAAGATCATCCGTACCATAAGGGCCGGCCGGTATTCAGAGCAGGGCAAATTCCTGCCATGGGCCATGCGCGTAGCGCACAACCTGTGTATGGATCATTTCCGAAAAGTTCGTCAGCAGGTCAACATTACATTGTCAGACGGCACCGACCTTTCTGAGATACTCGGTAGCAGCGACGATATAGCCTCTGCGGCAATAGAAAAACGCCAGGCGCACGATTCCATCCGCAAACTGATAGAAATGTTGCCCGAAGAGCAGCGCGAGGTGATCATCCTCCGCATCTACGGCGATATGAGCTTCAAAGAGATATCAGACATGACATCGGTAAGTATCAACACCGCCCTCGGCAGAATGCGTTATGGGCTCATCAACCTGCGCAAGATGATAGAAGAGAAAAAACTCGTGCTGCGTTAAGGCCGTGTTTTTTAATTATCTTGCCTGCCATGGTAGCATTGTTTCTCCATGAGGGAGATCTGAAGGTTCAGGCGGGGCTTGTTTTACAGGACGATACCGCAAAGCACGTGGTGCAGGTATTGCGCATGCAGCCCGGCAACAAGCTGGCACTCACCAACGGAAGGGGATACCGGGCAGAGTGTACGATAGAACAGGCCAATAAACGCAGTTGTACCGTTTCTGTTGACGAGGTAACCTTTTATGAGCGGCCGGCAGTTCAGCTTCATTTAGGAGTGGCGTTTACCAAAAACAGCAGCCGTAATGAGTGGATATTGGAAAAAGTGACAGAACTCGGTGTCGCGACCATCATTCCCCTGCAGGCCTCCCGTAGCGTTCGCGAAAAATTCCGTTTCGATCGATGGAACAATATATTGGTGTCAGCCATACTGCAATCGCAACAATACTGGCTCCCCGACCTCAGGCCATTGACCCCGCTTACTGAGCTCTGCGATGAGATGAAGGACCTGCCGGTGAAGATCGTAGCGCATTGTATGGATGGCATGGAAAGAATCCCGCTGAGAGAGGCTATTGAAAAAGGTAAAGAAACGTTATTGTTGATAGGGCCGGAGGGTGATTTTACCGATGAGGAAGTAAAAGAGTTATCTTCGGATGGATTTGCGGGAGTGTCTATGGGTATCAACCGTTTGCGTACAGAAACCGCTGCCGTAACTGCTTGTGCACTCTTCAATATGATGAACTATGATTAGAAAGATATTGCTCATATTCAGTTTGCTCCTGTCGACGGTACTGCATGCCGGTGCGCAGAACATGAAGCTGGCGCTGTTGGTGTATGGCGGCGGCGGCGACTGGTATGCCAATCCTACTTCTCTTAAGAATCTTGCAACATTCTGTAATCAACGCCTGCATACCAACTTTGACGGACAGGAGGCGCAGGTAGCTGCCGCTAGCCCTGATATATTTAATTACCCTTTTGTGCACATGACAGGCCACGGCCGTTGGACTGTGAATGAAGAGGAGGCAGGTAATCTCAGGGCATATCTATCAGCCGGTGGTTTCCTGCATATTGATGACAACTATGGGCTGGATGAGTATGTACGCCCTGCCCTGAAAAAGATATTCCCTAACCTTGAATTGGTAGAAGTGCCTTTCTCGCATCCTATATATCACCAGGTGTTCAATTTTAATAAAGGACTTCCCAAAATACACGAGCACGATAATAAATCCCCTAAAGGTTATGGGTTATTCCTTAATGGCAGGTTGGTAGTATATTATACTACTGAAACCGATCTTGGTGATGGATGGGAAGATATCGAGGTACACAATGACACGCCAGATGCACATAAACAGGCATTGGAAATGGGCGCCAATATTGTGCAGTATGCCCTTACTGGTGGTGGCTGATAGTGGTTGATTGCAGTATTGAAATTACGTTAGCCGCGATATTGCCATGGTAATAAGTATCATAAAAAGCGGGCGGAATGTCTGAATGATCATTGATAGCCTTTTCCGTGTTATCAACAAAGGCATCCCAATCATAATCTTCGCTGATGAGCAGTTTTTGCCCGCAAACATCAGGAATGAGGCCTGCAGCGCCAATGCTTGAGCTGACAACAGTTTTGTTATAACCTAGTGCTTCTACAGCCTTGGTTTTAATGCCGCCACCAGTCATAACCGGGTTCAGCATTATATCGCATGCCTCCAGAAAAATATCAAGGTCATCTACAAAGCCCATGTGATGTACATATTCTGTTTGCCCGATACGGTTTGACAGTTCTTCATCCAGTCCTTTGCCGGCGATCAGTATCTCACAGTGGATACCTGCTTTTATGAAGCGTGGATGTATCTCGTCCAGGATGTAGCTGACAGCGTCTTCATTTGGCTTGTAGTCCAATGCCCCTAGAAAGTACAGCCATGGCAGATCTTTGTTCAGCCCTGAAGTAAGTGCCATTTGAGCTTTTGATCCATTATGACTCCGGGGAGTACTCTGCAGGTCAGTACCGAAAGGTATTACATGACATTTACTTTGCGGTAGTTTAAAATGTTGTTCTGCCCATGTCGCATCTTCTTGCGTAATAAAGAATACGCCATCAGACTTATGCATAGCGTATCGCTCATATTTTCTGAGTATTGGCCACCATACTTTACCTAAAGACCGGAAACGTTCAGACTCGATATTGTGTGAACGAATGAACCACGGGATATGCAGTTTATGCGCTAAGGTCATGGCTGACAGAGCCATATACGGGTGTTCGCAAATGATGTACCTGCTGTTGTTTTGCTCAGCTATTTCCAGCATACTGTTCACACCATAGCCAGGAAAGTACCTTAGCGGTCTGTCAGGAAAAATACCATGCATGGTAAACGAAAATGTATTGTCCCCGTTATCGTCCGTGCTGACAACATGGTCGTTGCAGACGGAGCCCAAATAGTGGTGCAATTTGGCAATGGCCTGATGCCCGCCATTGCGCAGCGGTAAAAAAGGGTATGGGGCAATACTGAGTATACTAATATCCTGTGCAGTCATTGAACCCGCTAAAAATACTAATAATAACTCATTCTGAAAGCCTTCTACAACTATAAGGCAGTAGACTCGTGGGTATGGTCTTTGCGGCTTTCAATTACTTTTTTCAGAGCTGCTGAGTCATGTTGCCTGTAAGTCAGGAATATGGTTATTAAGTTTAATTCTTCGGCATTAACCCTCGCTTCAGAAACGCTCATTTCGTGTTTTGGGTCTGCTATTCTCACTTCGTAAGAAGCCAGCATTTCTTCAGTAAATTCGGGTAGTTTTACTTTTCGTTTCTCTACCGTGTTGTGGCATTTTGCACAATTTATGTCATACAGTATCCTGCCTTTTTCCCACATCTCTGCGTAGCTCTCTTTTACATGGGGCAGCATTGCGTCGGGAAATACCGGCGTTACCTTTTGTTGTTTTTGTGTAAAACAGGCTGATAATAATATGGCACCTGTAAGTACTAATGTCAACTTCGACTTCATCTTCTACGTTATTTTATTAATACACTCCGCCAACTTTGCGGGTGTTCAATGATCTTATTTTTGAAACAGGTAATGCTTTGGGTGCCTCTTCAAAAGGTACCTTTTCGTTGAGTGATAACATAAACTGCACCAGCATTTGCTTCTCATTGACAGATAAGCCTAATGAATCTTCAGATAATGTCTGGTTGCTTACTGTTAAACCTCTGCCGGCACCACCGCCTGCATTGTAAAATTCCACTACTTCTTCCAGCGTATTGAAAACGCCATTGTGCATATAAGGTTTTGTGTATTGTATATTCCTGATAGAACCAGTGCGGAACGCATTCTTCATTTCATCAGCCTTATGAACACCATACCTGCCTATATCTTTGCTAAGGGCAGAATATGCAGTGTCTTCCGGCACACCCAACACTTCAAATTCAGAACCTATGAAAGGGGGCTTAACACCATTGAATTGAGGTACGAAATGACAAGTGGCACATTGTGCCTTGCTCATAAATAAGTTGAAGCCCTGCTTTGCTGCGCTATGAAGTGTAGTATTGTTGTTCATGGCATTGTCAAAAGGTGCATAGCCCTTGCCAAACTTACCATAGTAGCAGGTAATAGCTGATGAGATATGTTCGAGTGTTACTTCAGTTTCTGTTGGAGTATATTTCAGGAATTTTTTAAATGCTTTATTGTATTCGTTACAGCTCATTACCCTATCTACTATCTCGTTATAATTACTACCCATTTCTACGGGGTTGGTCATCACGTCTTTGGTTTGGTTCTGCAGGCTGATGTGTTTGCCGTCCATCATAGCCAGGTGGTTATATTGTACATTGATAAGAGAAGGTGTGTTTCTCGGAAGAACATCTTTACCGTTCAATTGTAATGCGGTCGCCGTTGTTGTGTCAGTAAAAAATTCTGTTGGTTTATGGCAGGATGCACAACTGCGTTGGTTATTGCCAGACAGGATAGGGTCGTAGAAGAGTAGCTTGCCTATACGGTCTATTTCCTTTAGTACTTCTTCATCTTCTACTCTCAGGTATATACCTTTTGTGCTTTGCCCGGAATAAATGTCTTTGCTGAATATAGGTACCACTTTTTTGTTCAGTGTATAGTCTACCATACTGCGGCTGAATACTTTGTAGTTATTCAGTAGTTGTTGGTTCTTTATGTATAGCGGGTTGATATAGTCTTTTATAAAAGTAAAATGATCGAAGATGGAATAGTCAGTAGATTGTGCCTGTACAAAGTCAATAGCTTTATTATACAAGTCTATATAATCCCGCGGCAAAGATGTTTTGCTATTGCTCTCATTAAACGCATTATAAATGGTGTTTACCTCGTTCATCATAGATAATAGTTCCGGTATGATGAGTGAAGTGTCAGGGCATTCAAAGCCTGTAGTGTATATAGCAGCCAGGTTGAGTATATAGAGCCTGTTACATAAAAAGAAATGGTCCGGCGTATTGAGTAGTCGGGTAATGGAGTCTGCCTGGTATGTTTTTGCGGCGTCTATAGATGACCTTACCAGGTATACAAGATGGCCTTTAGTGATATGCTCTTCGCCAAGGTACAAAGCAGCTTGTGTCAGCCCTGTACCTTCTCGTTTGTAAGGCGGTTCAAACTTTTCAAAAACCTCAGTTTCCCATTCTACCGGTAAGGGGCCGTTCATTCGCCTGTAGGCAACAGGTTCCATATAGCGTGCCCAGAAGTCAAGGGCTTTTAACCGGGAACGAGCTTTGCTGATAGCGGATAAAATGTGTTCTACATCCGCAGTGTTTTCCAGGTTGCTTTGCTCTATCGTATTCAATAAAGCTACCTGTGCTTCTTCCAGCTTGTGGAGTTTCTCAAAGTACAGGTTGTTATACCTGTCCGGTGTTGTTTTCTGATCGAATGAAAATGATATTAGGGTGATTAAGGCCAGTAAAAAGACAAGCGTAATTTTTTTATTCATAATGTCCTCCACACTTTTTCATGTACTTATTATAACCTGAAATGGGGAGCACAATTAAGTGCACCCCATCCAGGTATTATTTATCCTTATTTATCAGCTTAGTGTGCAACTACCAGTTGTATTTTTGTGATCTCTTCACCTGCAGAGATCACTACGAAGTAGTTACCGTTTGGCAGGTCAGCAGTGCTTACGTTTACTTTTTGCTCACCGGCTCCCAATTGTTGTTGTATTGGTGCTGCAACCAGCTTGCCATTCATGCTTACAACTGTTACAGAAACTGTTTTAGGTTCGTTCAGGTTGATAGCAACAGTAGCCATATCCCTTGTTGGGTTAGGATACAGTTTTACAAACTGAGACAGTGAAGTGTTTTCAACATCTGCAGGGTTCAGGCCAACACCTTGAACTGCGAAGTTGAATTTGCTTTCGTCAAAGTCGTTGCTTGATACTGTGATGTCAGCTTTGCGCAGGCCAACAGCCGTAGGAGCAAATTTAACGGTCAGTGTTTTAGAGCTGTTAGCAGCAATGGTAGCAGGGAATGTGATACCGCTGGCAGCGAACTCATTTGCATTGGCGCCTGCAACCATTATCGTGTCTATCATCAGGTCAGCAGGACCGGCATTTTTGAGCTCAAAAGTTTTTGTAACAGTTGTACCTGTAGCGGTAGTTCCGAAGTCTGTATTGTCAGATGTCTGAGGATTATTAGCGCCGGCAGGTATATTGGTACTGTTACCTTCGATGCTGATCTCAGGGTTTGCATTGGCAGAAGCAGGGTTGAAAACAGCGATCAACTGGCCACCTTCTACCAGTTCACCTCCCTTACTGTAGTGCGCCTGGTCAACAGCCAGAAACCAACCTGAGCCTAAAATGTGTTGCGCATCAAATATACCAGAACATTCTTCATCCTGGGTCAAGTAGTTAGCACCGCCTGATAAAAATCTTGTATTATCATGTTCAGCCAATACATTCATTGAATCTCCTGCTATGCTATATTGTAATATCCTGCCTATGTGAGCGTTATTACCTACGTCCTCAACTATCAGTAAATGGCCCCAGTTGTCGATAGTGATATTATCCATCATTTTCTGACCTTCTGTTCCGTCCATTACAGCGTTGATCTTTCCTCCTTTGGCCGGATCTGTAATGTCAGAAAATTCCAATTTCCATAAGCGGCTCGGGCTGCTGAATGAGTTGGTAGTTACAAAGTAGAATATGTTAGGATTGCGTGGATCCCAGCAACCATCCTCAGGACGCAGAAATGATGTAACACCGGCATTAACGCTGCTTGTGTTGAATGCACTACCATTGATGCCTACTGTGGTACCCATGTCTACCAGTGTGAATGTAGTATCACTTACAGGAAGGTTACCATTGCTTTCAGATGCATATCCCGATACTGCTACACCATATACTTTACCACCTGTCAACCCGGCTTTTTCGATTGTGTTGCCTGAAGATTTTTTTTCTCCGATATAAAAGTATACCTGGCCGCCTGTTCCATCATCAGTTAAACCAACGATTGTTTTGTCTTGCTCGTAAGGACAAGCTACAACGTTCTCATAGGCCATTTTAGCCAGGTAAGTCAATTCGTAAGAAGTGCCTGCTTCGGAGCCTGTAACAATGTGACCCATTGGACGGCCTTCAGTGCCACTCTCTTCACCATCTGTAAAGATGCGATCCATAGTCCCTTTGCCGGTTTTGCTATTGTAATAGGCGGAAACAGCAGCCAGGTCAGCAGAACAAAAACGAGCGAATGCTGCATTTGTA
Source organism: Chitinophagales bacterium (assembly GCA_020636495.1). Taxonomy (NCBI): domain Bacteria; kingdom Pseudomonadati; phylum Bacteroidota; class Chitinophagia; order Chitinophagales; species Chitinophagales bacterium. The sequence goes on from JACJXQ010000008.1 coordinate 953,545, forward strand.
GAAGGGTTAGAAGAATAGTAAGTGTTGTACTTGTTAGACTCCCACAGTTTAACCCTTTGCATCAGGTCACTACCGTTTAGTACTTTCAGATCGTTTACATCTTTTTTGATGATCCATTTAGAAACGAAAGAACCAGTACTACCGTGTGCACGTACGGTACCTGCGGTATTACCGAACTCGTGGTTCATCAATAATGTGAAAGTACCGTCACCATTGTCGAAGGCTCCCATACCGTCAGGCGTACCTGCCATCTTGTAACCATTAACTTCATCACCTACCGTCAGGATAGATGTGATCTTAACGCCATTTGCTACAGGTACCAGGTATGGGGTCTCCGATGAACTTGGCCCAGTAGTTTGTGCGTTGGCCAATGCTGCCACGGCCACACAACTGCTTGTTAGTAAAAACTTTTTCATAAAAATTGTATTGATGGTTTTATGGTGCAAAATTCCAGTGGTAGTGTTAAGCTATTGTATTAGCGGGGTTACCGAAATTTTACCTAATTGTTACCCAGGTTAATTTTCCCTAATCAAATTGTTATGTCTATTGGAGGGTCTGATTTATTTTATTATTGTGTTTCTCTATACCCCTTATTTGAAAATGGGGGCTAAAAAAGATAATTTTGCAGGCTGGATAGTTTACTATGAGAATACTGATGGTCTGTTTAGGTAATATTTGCCGATCACCCATTGCTGAGGGGCTGATGCAGCATAAAATTGAGGAGTCCGGGTTGAATTGGCATGTAGATTCGGCAGGCACTGAATCATATCATATAGGTTCGGCACCACATAGGTACTCGCAGGAAATATGTTACAGAAATGGCATAGACATCAGTACACAGCGTGCAAGACAGTTCAATATTAAGGACTTTGAGCGCTATGATAAAATATATGCGTTGGCACAGGATGTGTATGAGGAGATACGGGAGGCTGGTGGATCAACGGCAGATATGTCGAAAGTAGATCTTTTGCTGAATGAGCTTGATCCGGGTGAGAATGAGTCTGTACCTGACCCGTATTACGGTGGAGCTGAAGGATATACGTTAGTATATGACCTGATAGACCGCGCATGTGAAGCCATAGTAGAAAAGTATAAGTAAAGTAGTTATGTCAAAACCATCTATTCCGCAAGGGACAAGGGATTTTTCACCTGAAGAGGTGCGAAAACGCCAGTATATATTAAATACGCTCAAGACCATATTCGAAAAATATGGTTACCAGCCATTGGAGACTCCTGCCATGGAAAACCTGGTGACCCTGACAGGTAAGTATGGAGAGGAAGGTGACAGGTTGATATTTAAGATACTCAATAATGGTTTGCACGAGAAGAAGGATGCTGACAAGCAAAAACTGAATGAAGAGTGGCAGAAGCTGTTGTCTAAGCCATATTCAACGCCGGTAATAACAGAACGTGCTTTGCGTTATGACCTGACCATACCTTTTGCCCGTTTTGTGGTAATGAGACAGAATGATATTGCCTTCCCTTTTCGCCGTTACCAGATGCAACCCGTGTGGCGAGCAGACAGACCTCAGAAAGGCAGATACCGTGAGTTCTGGCAATGCGATTGTGATGTTGTGGGCAGTACTTCTTTAATTAACGAGGCCGAGTTGCTTTGCATATACAGGGAAGCATTTCACCAGATGAAACTTCCGGGTGTTGCCGTTAAGATTAACAGCAGAAAGTTGCTGGCGGGGTTGGCAGAGTTGTGTGGTGCTCCTGAAAAGATGATGGACATCACCATAGCGTTAGACAAGCTGGATAAAATAGGCTGGGAGGGTGTGACCAAAGAACTGGTGGAAAGAGGAGTAAATGAAAATGGCATCGACAAAATAGCCGAGGTAATAAATGTAAACGGAAATAATGTTGAGAAACTGAAGGCTCTGGAGACTGGTATGGCCTCAAGTTCATCTGCCCTTGCAGGTATAGAAGAGTTGCGCAACACACTAGCCTATCATCAGCAACTAAAAGATGATGCATGGTCGTCTGAACTGGTTGTAGATATAAGCCTGGCCCGTGGACTTAACTACTACACCGGTGTCATCATGGAGGTGACCACTGATGCCGTGAAGATGGGCAGCATTGGTGGTGGCGGCAGGTATGACGACCTGACCGGGCTGTTCGGACTGAAGAATATGTCGGGGGTAGGTGTATCATTTGGAATAGACAGGATATATGATGTACTGGAAGAGCTGAACCTTTTTCCGGAAGAACTGGCTGCAGGTAGTAAAGTGATGTTGGTGAATTTTGGTGGTGAGAATGAATCATATGCGTTATCTGTTTTGAAACAATTAAGAGATGCAGGCATATCTGCTGAACTTTATCCTGATGCTGCCAAGTTTGATAAACAAATGAAGTATGCTAATAAAAGAGGTATGAAATATGTGATCATTCCCGGAGATGATGAACGTATTGCAAGTAAAGTAAGCCTGAAAGATTTTGTGAGCGGTGAACAGCAGTTATTGAGTATAGCAGAAACTTTAGAAAGACTCAGTAACTAATAAAATAAATATTGCAGAAACGAAAAAAGACAACCTGATCGGTTGTCTTTTTTTTATAGTGTGTGTGTTTAATGTCTTATTTGGTTCTGCCGCTTTTCAGGAAAGCAGGGCAGTTGGCTTGCCAGTAATCGTGCAGGTTACCGATCGCATTCAGATAAACTGTTACTGTCAGGTTACCGAACCAGTACAGGTCGTTAGATTTACTGTCGCCACGCTGATACCTGTAGTCTGGATAGAATTTCTCTTTGTCCCAACCCGGCAGTTCGTCTGTACGGAAAGAATAGTCAACAGCTTGCTGGCCACGATATTCTTTCAGCGTATTCATATTTACATAGGACTTACTTACATCATCCAGATAGTCAGTATTAGTGTAGCGGAAGCCGATTTCCGGAGTGATCATGAAAGTTTTACCCAGGAAGAATTTCAAACCACCGCCTATCGGGAATGAAACGTTAACCAATTTGTACTCTTTGCGATCAGGATACAGTGGAATGTTCTGTCCTTCTGTACCTAACGGGCGCAGGTATATCTGTTCGCCCTGTGAGCCACGTGTATAAGGGTTGAACCTGAACACAGCTATACCCATAAAGGCATATGGAGTGAACTTTACACGATCCTTTTCTATCGGTAGCAGGTTGAATTCAAGACCTCCGTGAAACTCCAGCAGGTTAGATTCAAAACTTAGGTTACGCTCTACCCTTGCCGGGATGCCAGACAAGCTGTCGGCTGCGGCGATTTTGGTATAAGCTACGCCAAAACGTAAGCCTACATGAGGATTCATGAAATATTTATACATGATACCTCCCATAGCGTGGGTGCTGTTATCCGGGAAAAGATCGGGTTGCAGATCACCGTAATAACTGCTTATCCCCGCAGATAATCCGAACTCATGATGCTGCTGTGCAAAAGACGACAACGGCAATAACAAAGCTAAGCTGAGTATAATACGTTTCAAGACGGTCTTAGTTTTAATTACTAGATAATCCGAAAGATAAAAACAATTTTTCAAAAACAAAATACAACGTTAAAACTCTAATCCTATTTCAATTAATTATATATACATTTGTTTTACTTTGTATGACCTTTATATATCATGTTTTATGATGATAAGAGCTGTTTTCAGCGCAAATACATTATTTCCCGTTCAGGCAGGGCATGTATGATGCAATATGTTATTTTTGCGAGCCTTATAATAATTTAATACAATGACTGATCTGATAGCCGATCTTAAAGAGAGAAACCAGCTGCAGGATATTATTCCCGGCACGCAAGAGCAACTTAATAAGGAAATGACCGCCGGATATGTGGGGTTCGACCCGACTGCAGATAGCCTGCATGTGGGTAGTATGATGCCTATTATACTGCTGATGAGGTTGCAGAAAGCAGGCCACAAGCCATATGCGCTGGTAGGTGGTGCCACAGGTATGGTGGGCGATCCTTCGGGCAAATCTGCAGAAAGGAACCTGCTGGACAAGGAAACATTGGATAAAAACTGTGCGGGTATCAGGAAACAACTGGAAAAATTCCTGGATTTTGACCCGGCCAAGCCCAATGCAGCAGTGATGGTGAATAATTATGACTGGTTCAAGGATTTTAATTTCCTTGATTTTATCCGCGATGTGGGTAAACATATTACCGTGAGCTACATGATGTCGAAGGATTCTGTACAAAAGAGGCTGGAAACGGGTTTGTCGTTCACTGAATTCTCTTACCAGTTGATACAAGGCTACGACTTCTACTATATGAATGAGCACATGGGCGTGAAGTTGCAGATGGGTGGTGCTGATCAATGGGGTAATATAGTAACAGGTACAGAGTTGATACGTCGTAAGGGGGGTAAGGAAGCATTCGCCTTTACCGGGCCACTCATTACAAAGAGCGATGGTAGCAAGTTCGGTAAATCGGAAGGGGGTAATGTATGGCTGGATCCTGAACGTACATCGCCATACACCTTCTACCAGTTCTGGATAAACATGCCGGATGATGAGGCAGAAAAGCTATCATTAGTGTTCTCTTTCAAGCCTGTTGAAGAAATAATAGCCCTGATAGCAGAGCACAGGGAAGCGCCACATATGCGTAAGCTGCAAAAAGCACTGGCAGAAGAAATGACAGTACTGGTACACAGCCGTGAGGCTTTTGACCGTGCATTTGAGGCAACGAATATTTTCTTCTCAAAAGGCGATAAGGCTGTTGAGACCTTGAAGTCGTTCAACGAAAAAGAACTACTGGAGGCTATGGAAGTAGTGCCGAAAATAGAGGCGCAAAAGGCAGCTTTGGGAACAACTGATATTCTTACCTTCCTGGCTGATAATGGCCTGTTCGCATCTAAGGGAGAGGCTAAAAAGATGATACAAAACGGCGGAGTGAGCATTAATAAGGAGAAAATAGAAGATGTTGGAATGATGCTGACAGCAGAACATCTGCTGAACGATAAATACATGTTGGTGCAGAAGGGAAAATCAAACTATACATTAGCAATATTCAGCTAAGGCAAATTTCAGCAGGTTTGTCTTAAATTTGAAGGGAATGTCGTCCCGTAATATTAAGAGCATTTTGATCATACTGGCAGTAGCAGTGGTAACACTGCCTGCCTTTTTTTGTTCGCCTGAAAAGGGTAGACCAGACAATGAACTATACAGCTCTGTCTGGAAGAACGTGTATGATACTACCGTACATTACGTTGGTATGGATAAATGCCGTACCTGTCACGAAGCGGTGTACCAGACCTTTAAGGAAACAGGTATGGGTAAAAGCTGGGACCATGCAACCAGGCAAAAATCATCTGCCGACTTTGCTCCTGAACATGCGTTGGTATATGATAAGAACCTTGACTTTTACTATAAACCTTTTTGGCAGAACGATAGTATGTACATCATGGAGTACAGGTTGGAGGGGAAAGATACTGTGCATAAACTGGTGCAAAGAATAGATTACATCGTAGGCTCAGGCCAGCATACCAACTCGCACATTTTTACCGTAAATGGATATGCCTACCAGGCCCCAATAACTTACTACACTCAAAAAGGACAGTGGGACCTGGCGCCTGGATTTGAAAAAGGTGCCAACAGTCGTTTCAGCAGGATGATACAATTAGAGTGTATGAGTTGCCATAACGGCCTGCCTGATTTTGTGCCCAATAGTCAGAATAAATATCTAACTATCAAGAACGGCATCGATTGCGAACGTTGTCACGGACCGGGCAGTCTGCACGTACAGCAGAAAGAGTCTGGTAATATAGTGGATACTTCAAAAGGGCCGGATTATACGATAGTAAATCCACGCAGATTGTCAACAGAATTACAGAATAATGTATGCCAGCGTTGCCATTTGCAGGGTATAGCTGTGCTGAATGATGGCAAAACTTTTTTTGATCATCGCCCCGGTATGCGTTTGTCTGAAGTAATGAATGTATTTATGCCCGAGTATAAAGGCGGACAGGACAAGATGATCATGGCATCGCATGTGGAGCGGATGAAGAAAAGCAACTGTTATGTCAACTCAGGGAAGATGAGTTGTATCACTTGCCACAACCCACATGTGAGTGTGAAGTTTACACCTGACGAGCAATACATTAATGCGTGTAATAATTGCCATGGTAAAAATGATAAATGTACAGAAAGTATGGAGGTGCGAATGATACAGAACAATAACTGTATTACTTGTCATATGCCTAAGAATGGCAGTATAGATATACCGCACGTAGCCGTTACCGATCATTACATACGCAAGCGCCCTGTTGCCGAAAAAGAAAAAAGCGACATTACGGCTTTTCTTGGATTGGAGTGCTATAACAATGACCATGTAGATGCCATTACAAAGGCACGGGGATTCATGGAGTTTTACGAGCGGTATAATCCCAATAAAGGCTTGATAGATTCTGCTATAAAATACCTGGACAAAGACAAGGCAACAGAAGAAAAGGAAAAACAGAACAGGGATTACATACGTGCATATTTCGTACTGGAAGAATATGCGAAAGTTATTGAACTAGCTGCGAAACTACAACCGGAACAACTATCCGATGCATGGGCAGCATACCGTATTGGTGAGTCGTACTACTTATCTGGTAGAGCTGAACAAGCAATACATTGGTATCAACGTGCTATAGAAATTTGGCCTTATGCCCTGGATTTTCAGAATAAATACGGCAGTTGCCTGCTGGCACTTGATAATGCTGCAGATGCACAAAGAACATTTGAATTCATACTCGGCGAAAATCCACAATACGCATCAGCACATACTAACCTGGGCTACCTGTTTCTGCAACAGGGAAATAATGCCATGGCTTATGACCATTTACTGAAAGCAGTGCAATATGAACCTGATAATAAGCAGGCACTCATCAACATAGCTGTGTGGTATCACTTGAATAATAAAGACGATAAAGCCGAACGTACTTTGGAGCACCTGCTGAAAAAATATCCTGGCAATGAACAGGCAAAAGCCATGTTGCTGGATCTGCAATAATGATATACTTTGCAACAGTTTCATAACCTGATTATATTTGCGCCATAAACCTATACAAGATGTTGAAAAAACTACTACCGGCCCTGCTTTGTATAATGATCTGTACTTCCGCATCAGCTCAGTATCATAATATGGATTGCCCTAAGTTTTATGTTGGGCTGAGTACAGGTTTTAATAACCAGTCTGGCCTGATAGGCCCGAATTTCGACATCCCGCTGGTTAAACGTCTTTCATTTGGCTTTGGTGTAGGGCGTAGTTCATGGGGGTGGAAGATGTATTCCGAAGCTCGGGGTTACCTGGGAGAGTGCAACAGGAAACTGGCTGTAGGAGCAGGTATGAGTTATAATACGGGTATACAGAACTATTCAACCGTATTGCCCACAACGGTTGGTGACGCGGAAGTAAAATTTGTATGCAAACCTTCATTGAATGCTTTTGCCAGTGTTTATTATTTCTTCAATATCGGGCACGACTGGAGTCACCGTTTTTATTTACAAACAGGTTATTCATATCGTTTGTATGATAATCTGTATACTGCTGAATCAAAATATACGCTGACAAGCGAAGGCGAAACGGTAATGAGATTATTACAACCTGGTGGCGTGATATTTGCCCTTGGTTTTTCTTTTGGGTTCTGATGTAACTATATCAGAAAATATTTTACTTTACAACAACATTTATTCTATTTCCTGACCAAAACTTATAGATCTTATGCAAAAGCTCATCCTTACCCTCGCTCTTTGTTTTATTACTGCAACATCTATTGCAAAAAGTACATACGGAGGCGGACGTAATAATTCTTCGTGTTCTAAATTCTACATAGGCTTAAGTACCGGTATCAATAATGAGTCCGGCCTATTAGGTGTTAATTTTGATGTGCCGGTCACAGGGTATTTTTCATTAGGCGCAGGCTTGGGTTTGAGCTCCTGGGGCTATAAAAGTTACGGAGAAGCAAGGTTCTATTTTAGTGAATGCAATCGTGGCTGGGCGTTAGGACTTGGTGCTACATATAATACAGGACTACAGGATATGATAGTGGAAATGCCAACCACTATTGGCACAACTGATGTAACTATGGATTGGCAGCCTGTAGCTAATATTATGTTCTCAGGCTATCGCTTTTTTAATCTCGGCAGGGGTGGCCATCGGTTCTATCTCCAGTTAGGATGGTCGCAAAGAATGAATAGCACACCTTATGTGGTTACGTCTAACCATGTACTTACCTCGGACGGAACAACAGCTATGAACCTGGTAGCTCCCGGCGGGGTGATATTGGGTTTCGGGTTTTCATTCGGCCTGGGCGGCCGATAACTATTGCCTAAAATCTGAAATTGATAAATACCCTTTGGGTAAAATTGCCCATATCAAAATCTACCAGTCCACCATCAGATGGTTTAGCCGAATAGTTGACAGAACTATACTGCATCCTGATGCCGGTCAGTTCTGTGCCGAAGGATATCCGGCTGAATTGCAGCTTTACACCAACAAATGGTAATACCCCGATCGAGAAGCGGGTGGCGTCATATGCTCTTACCAGGCTCTGATTGCGGAATATGCTCGCATTGTTGTTGTCGGTTACTTCCAGGTCAAGTACATCTTTTGTACTGCCTTTGCCATAAGTAGCATACAGATCTACAGCCGCATACATGTATACTTTTTTATAAAAATGGCGTTGCATTTCTGCGCCTATTCCGGCATACACCTGTGGTATATCGCTGATAGAATGTTGCACTACCGATGTGTCTCCCAGGCTGGGGAAGATGATCTCATGATTATACTGCGAATACTTACCATATCCCACATTCGCACGCCAGGCCATATGGTTGGGTTTTACCCACCGTTTATATTGAATTGAGTTGTATGATTGAGGATCGTAACCGCTGATGCCGGGGTCTCCTAACAGGCCTATTTCATTTTTACGCACAGGTACTGTTTGTTCCGCTGACATTTCGTTCTGTGCATTTGCACTTAATGCAAATGGCAGGGCAAGCGCGAAGAGTATATATTTCATAAGGTACCGGTTTTGAGAAATGATCATTATGAATTTCGGAATATATAGTTCAATCACAAAAACTACCCGTACGGGCAAGTAGTTTTTGTGATTGCTTTAACATAAATAAAGCGAGGCTAAAACCGGTAGTTAATATAAAACCGTTGCCTGAAGCTGCCCAGTGCAACATTGAATATGCTGTAATCCGGAAGGTTGTCAAAATGTACTTGCTCCATACCGACCTTTACTACTGATGCTTCAGTACCGATACATATTCTCCTGAAGTTGATCTTGCCTCCGATAAATGGAGTAGCATCAAGGATAAAGGCGGATGCCCTGCTATTAGCCACTCTGGTTACACCAAAATAGGAGTTAGGGTTAAAACTCATTTGTTGCGATTCCAGCATTTTGGTCAGAAATTCTTCATATTCCCCTGTACCGTAACCGGCTCTTACTTCTACTGCGGCATACAGCGTTACCTTCTTGTAAAACTGTCGTTGCACTTCAAGGCCGCCACCTATAAAATACAAAGGTATATTGGTGTTAGCCTGCCTGAAATACAGGGTGTCGCCACGTTTCTCGCTGTTCTCGAAAAAGTTGTTCTGGTTGTAATTCCCCAAAGCGCCTATGATGCGATAGGCTATATTGGGTTTCACCCAGCGCTTATATTGCAAGCCGGCATTGCCGCTGTATTCGCTGTTGCCCCAATAATTGCTGTTATTACCATAGGTGGATATCGGTGTAAGAAAGATACCTATTTCATTCTTTCCGGGTTGCCTCCTGGAAGTTATTTCTGTCGTTTCCTGTGCGGTAGCGCATATACTTATACTGCCGATTAATAAGAATGCTATTACGTTTTTCATATCGTTTGGTTTTTGATCCGGATATGAACGTACGCCTTGTTAAAAATATTGCATAAAAAAGCCTGCGGAATATTTACCGCAGGCTGTGCAATATTATTATCGGTATACCGTTACAACGCTGCCTCATAGCGGGCTGCTACAGCATCCCAGTTGATCACGTTCCAGATAGCACCCAGGTAGTCAGGGCGTTTGTTCTGGTATTTCAGGTAGTAGGCATGCTCCCATACGTCAATACCTAATACCGGAGTTCCCTTTACGTCTGCTATATCCATAAGCGGGTTATCCTGGTTAGGTGTTGAGCATACAGCTAACTTGCCATCCTGTACAATAAGCCATGCCCAGCCACTCCCAAAGCGGGTAGCGCCGGCGTTGTTCATTTGCTCTTTCAGTGCGTCCAGCGACCCGAATGCACTGTTAATAGCGTCTGCCAGTTTGCCTGACGGAGCGCCACCGTCCGGGCCTAATATTTCCCAGAATAATGTATGGTTGTAGTGGCCGCCGCCATTGTTGCGCACGCCCATCGGGTATTTTGATATGTTAGCCATCAGGTCTTCTAACGACAGGTTGGCTGCGTCTGTACCTTCAATAGCTTTATTAAGGTTGGTAACATATGCGTTATGGTGCCTGTCATGGTGTATTTCCATGGTCATAGCATCAATATGTGGTTCCAGTGCGTCGAATGAATATTTCAATTCAGGAAGATTGTGTGCCATAGTATGATAATTTAAATTATGAATAATTAAGATGATGCAAAGTTAACCTATCATCAATGGAATAAAAAATCCGGATACCTTATATCAGGATAGTTAAAGGTAATGTTTGGTTTATTTAACACATTTGCTCTCTTTATGTTCAGATAGATTAATATAATTTTCTGAAACGTCTACATCCTTATCTTTGACTACTTTTTAGCAATTCATGAGTTTACCCTCCATATCGTTAAAGCGCCCGGTAATGGCTCTTGTACTGAATATCATCATCGTGATCTTCGGTGTCATAGGCTTCGATTTCCTTGGAGTGAGGGATTACCCATCTATTGATCCACCCATTATTAATGTGCGTACCTCATATGCGGGTGCCAACCCTGATATTGTTGAGTCGCAGATAACAGAACCATTGGAGAAATCTATCAATGGTATTGCTGGTATTAAGAGTATATCGTCTACCAGTGCCTTGGGTAACAGTAGCATATCTGTAGAGTTCGACCTTAGGATAGATCTGGAAGCTGCCGCGAATGATGTACGGGATAAGGTGTCGCAGGCTGTGCGCAATCTGCCGCAGGATATTGATGCGCCTCCCGTGGTTTCAAAGTCCGATGCCAGCGCGGGGCCTATCATATCTATGACCGTTGAGAGTCATACCAAAAACCAACTGGAGTTGACCGAATATGCTGAGAACGTGTTGGTAGAACGTTTGCAGACCATACCCGGTGTAAGCTACATACGTATCTGGGGCGAAAAACGCTATGCTATGCGTATGTGGCTGGACCCGCTTAAAATGGCAGGCTACGGGATCACTTTCTCTGATGTACAGGTTGCATTGAATAAACAGAATATTGAATTGCCTTCCGGTAAGCTTAGTGGTCAACAAACAGAATTGTCGGTACGCACCTTTGGAAGGCTGTACACCGAAGAGGATTTTAATAACCTCATTATCAAAAACGTTAACGGAACAGACGTTCGTTTCCGTGAAATTGGAGAGGCGGCATTGGGGCCTGAAAATGAAGAGACCATATTGAAAGAAAGTAACGTGCCCATGATAGCCCTGGCCATTACGCCGCAGCCGGGTTCTAATTATGTGGCCATTGCTGATGAATTTTACAAGCGCTACGAGGAAATAAAAAAAGATGTACCTGAAGATTTTACGCTGAATGTAGCCCTGGACAATACACAGTACATTAAAAAATCTATCAGCGAGGTTGAGGAGACATTGTTTGTAGCCATCGCGCTTGTTATTATTATCATCTACCTGTTCTTCCGCGATTGGCGTATTGCATTACGCCCCTTACTGGATATACCCGTTAGTCTGATAGGTGCCTTCTTCATTATGTACCTGATGGGGTTCACCATTAATATACTTACCCTTCTGGCAGTTGTGCTGGCTACCGGTCTTGTGGTGGATGATGGTATAGTAGTGACCGAGAATATCTATAAAAAACTGGAGAAGGGCATGGAGAAACACCGTGCCGCGAAGGAGGGAAGCGAGGAGATATATTTTGCCATTATCGCTACTTCCATCACACTGGCTATTGTATTCATACCTATCATATTCTTACAGGGTTTTACCGGGAGCTTGTTCAAAGAGTTCGGTGTAGTAGTAGCGGGTGCGGTATTGATATCAGCATTCGTTTCGCTGACACTTACTCCTGTTCTGAATGTATTCCTGACCAAAGAAGTACACAAGCCATCAAAATTCTATATCAGGACTGAACCATTTTTTGCAGGTATGGAAAATGGCTATAGTATGGCGCTGAGGTGGATCATGAAACATAAATGGATAGCAACCACAGGTATAGTCGCTACTTTCGCACTCATCATACTTATAGGTCGCACACTACAAACTGAGCTGGCACCTATGGAAGATAAGAACCGTTTCCGTCTTGCCGTATCTGCTCCCGAAGGTACATCATATGATGCTATGGAAAACTATATGAATAATATAGTGGACATGCTAATAGACAGTGTGCCTGAGAAACGTGTGATACTTTCCGTTACAGCACCTGGCTTTACAGGTTCAGGTGCTGTGAATACAGGTTTCAGTTTTGTACCATTGATTGATGCGTCGGAACGCGAACGCAGCCAGAATGATATTGTGCAAATGGTCAATAGTAGCCTTGGGAAATTTAATTATGGTAAGGCGTTCGCTTTGCAGGAGCAGACCATTTCAGTACAACGCGGTGGCAGTAATTATCCAATTGTATACATTTTACAAAACATCAATTTCGATAAACTTTCCAAAGCATTACCACGCTTCCTTGAAGAAGCCAATAACAACCCCATACTGCAAGGTGTGGATGCAGATCTGAAATTCAATAAGCCTGAACTGACGGTTTCTATCGATAGGGAAAAAGCATCTCGCATGGGCATATCTATCGAGGAGGTGGCACAGACCCTTCAATTTGCCTTGAGTAATAAAAGACTTGGATATTTTACCAAGAATGGTAAGCAATACCAGCTACTGGGACAGGTGCTCAGAGAGAGCAGGGAGGCACCACTCGACCTCAAACAGTTCTATGTAAGAACCAATACAGGAGAAATGGTCTCAATAGATAATCTTGTGCAACTGGAAGAAACTACCAGCCCTGCGCAGATGTATCACTACAACCGTTACAAATCCGCTACCATATCGGCAGGGTTGGCACCGGGCTATACCATTGGTGATGGATTGGAGGCTATGGATGAGATATACGCCAAACTGAAAGATGAAGGCCTGATAGATGACAGCTTTACCACTTCTTTGGGAGGTTCTTCCAAAGACTTTGCAGAGAGTTCATCCAATACATCATTCGCATTTATCCTGGCATTGATACTCATTTACCTGGTACTGTCTGCGCAGTTTGAAAGTTTTATAGATCCTTTTATTATTATGCTTACTGTGCCATTGGCCATAGCGGGTGCGCTGTTGTCATTATGGTTATTCGGTCATACACTGAATATATTCTCTGAGATAGGCATGATCATGCTGATAGGATTGGTGACAAAGAATGGCATACTGATAGTAGAATATGCCAACAGGTTGAGAGACCAGGGAGCCACAAGAACAAAAGCAGCTATTGAAGCAGCTGGTATGCGTCTGCGCCCGATACTCATGACGAGCTTTGCGATGATGTTTGGTGCATTACCGCTGGCATTGTCATTAGGCGCTGCATCAACCAGCCGCATACCATTGGGCATTGTTATCGTAGGCGGAATATTATTTTCTTTGTTGCTGTCATTGTTTATCGTGCCGGTTATGTACACTTTCCTTTCCAGGAGAAAAACACCGGCCTCAACAGCAATATTAAAACTGGACGAATAGGGTATGTTGAAACGTTTATTCATATTGTTATGTTGTCTGCAATCCTGCGCATACGCACAGGAGCTGCTTTCATTGGATATGGCTATTCAACAAGCCCTGAAGAATAACTTTGATATCCAGGTGGCACGAGCTGATGGTATGCAGGCAGAGGTGAATAATACAATGGGTAATGCAGGCATGTCTCCTAATATCAATGCCACTGGCGGCGTAAATGTCAGTTCGCAGAATGTAAAGATCAACTTTATTGACGGCCGTACCCAGCAGGTAAATAATGCCGCATCTATCAATTACACCGGCTCTGTTAATCTTAACTGGACATTGTTTGATGGTGGTAAGATGTTCCTGAAAAAGAAACAATTGAATGTACTGGAAAAAGCAGGAGAGGCGCAATTGAAAGAGCAGGTACAATCGGTTGTTTCGCAAGTGATACAGTCGTATGCTTTAGCAGTACTGCAACAGCAGCAGGGAGTGGCGATAGATACCGGGCTTTTGTTGGCTAAAACAAGAATGGAGTTGTCCAGGCTGAAGTTTGAGAATGGTTCTTCTGCTAAAGTTGATTACTTGCAGGCAAGGGTAGACTATAACAGTCGACAATCAGATTCTTTACAGCAGGAGGCTTCGCTTGGGGCATCACTCGCATCGCTGAATGCATTGATGGGTGAAGATGCTGACCGCCCTTATCGTGTGCAGGATGAGTTGGACCTGGATACCGAATTATTGCCTGAAAATAAGGAGTTGCTTGAGCAGTTGAACCCATCGTTGAGCATAGCAAAGTATAACGCACAGGCTTCACTACTGAATGCCAAAATGGCGAAAACAGCATTTATGCCTATACTGGCTTTGAATGGTGGCTATGGTTATAATAATACGCAGAGCCAGTCAGGCTTTACAACCTTCAACCAGAGCTTTGGCCCCAACGGGGGACTGACGTTAAGCCTGCCTTTATTCAGGGGAGGCAACATTCGCAGGGAAGCTCGTATAGCCTCTCTACAGTCTATGCAATACCAATTGTTATATGATAAACAAACGGTTGAGCTGGGAAAGGCATACCGCATAGCATGGAATAATTATAAAGTAGCGGTCAGCGCATATAAGCTGGAAAAGCAAAATCTTGAGTACGCCAAAGAGAACCTGTATATACAAAAAGAGCGTTTCAAGGTAGGTATAGCCAATACGCTGGAAACTCGCGAAGCGGAAAATAGCTATGTTCAATCATTGGTACGCTACTATACAGCAGCTTACAACCTGAAAGTGAACGAAACCAAAGTGCTGGAACTGGAAGGTGCTTTGGTAAAATAATTACCAGTTGTTATTCCCTTTTTTTCTTGCTGCAGCTATTTGTGCATCGCAAAAGGCTTCAACTATTTCCGTATCGGTATCGTGCTGTTGTGTCGTCCATTGGTACAACCTGTTGTCTGTGCAGTTGATGGTCAGGTTGCCATGGCGCAACAGTACTTTTTCTACTTCTCCCCAATTAATGAAACGTCTTTTCAGTGCAAATGGAGGTTTAATACCTTCATCGTTGATGATAACGTGAGGAGTATTTCCACTTTTGCTGTTCTCCTGCGAGATGGCGAAGATTATTGTTGCAAATAGCAGGCCGAAGATAGAAGCGAGGGTGTAAAATTGTGCAGATAGCAGGTATGTGGCAATACCGGCGGATAACACCAGCTCTATTATCCTGAATGCTTTGTTGTTAATCGCTCTTAACAGCCATTTGTTGCGAAACAGTGCTGAGATGATTATGACCAGGCTGGAGAGTATCACAAATGACGCTGTAATGTCCGTCATGTCAAAACTTTTTTCCGGAACAGGTATTGCAGCATCAGGTTCAGGAATAACTATGTTATTCAGCATCAGCAATATAGCGCCAAAGGCCAGCATGGCAAAACCTGACAGCAGGTGCAGTGCTGTTACCTGGTGTGGTTTCACTCTTTGTTCAGCCAGTGGTATATCAAATGTCATAGATGCAAAAATAATGTTTGCCTGATGTTTTACAGGCGGAAAGTATCTGCCGCATGCTCTGCTATTGAATTCAGTTCCATGAAAGTGCAGTCGGTATCGGGTATCAGCTCGTGCCATATATATGGTGGTATCTCAAACTGCATAGGTCCTGTGTGTTGCGCAGTTTGTACTCCTGCATCATCTATATGTTTCCAGTTGAAGGTACAGGTGCCGTTCAGCAGGATGAGAATCTCCGGGTCTTTAGTAGATGATAGCCCCTTGTGATAGTGCCTGCCGCTGATTGTACCCGCTTTGCGGAAAACGATCAGGTGCGTGCCCGTTCGTTGCTGAACAAATTCGGCAGTATAGCCCCTTTCGTCTGTACCCGCGGGCACAATGGCTGTCACCTTGATCATGCTGTTTCTTTTTGGATGGTTTCAGCATCGCTATCGGTGCTTTCGTCTTCTGCTGCAATCGCTTCGCTGCTGCCACCTGGCAATTTTACACTGAAATCGCGTAGTGTCTTATTCGTATCGCCCATTACTTCAAGTGTACTATTCTCTATAAGTTTACGCAGCCGCCAGCCCAGGTACAGGTTGCCGGTAGGTACGCTTAGTTTGCTGATGGTCTGGTTCACAATACGGTGCGCCTTCTGGAATTGCTGCGAGCAGAAGCTCAGTAATTTTTCGTCATAAAACGATTCATCGCGCGTATAGAGCTTCTTACCACCCTCCAGCAGCCTCATGCCTGCATTCTCAGCGGTCATGTTCAGCCATTCTTCACCGTCTATTTCCAGTTCTGCTGGTGTTACCTGCCTGGCCAGCCTGCGGGCTTTTATCAATTCTTTGGGTAATATCTCGCTCATGTTCTTTGGGTAGTATACTTTTCCCTCAGCATCCAGGAAAGGCAGGCCTGCCAGGTTAAGCACATAGAACCGATCCAGGTGTTTGCCCATATAGTTCAGCATCCAATAGTAAGCACAGACATCCGCCGGCCATGGAGCCATCCATAACCATACTACGTCTTCGGGATTATTATTCAGTTGTGTGGTCACTTCCAGCAGGTGTTCCAGGTCTTGTACTTCTGTTTCCTGCTTTTCATCATTTACTACGTCTTTCCAGAATGCTGAGCGTAGCTGGCTGAATGACTGTCCCGGGGCTTTTTTTATTGGGCCAACATGCAGGATGTCTTTCAGAACTATTACTTCGCCTTGCATAGATTCTTCTGTACTGATAGCCTCCAGCAAAGGTGGTGCTGCCATGTCACCTACTACAATATGGTATATCATAGCCGTAAAAATAGTTGATAGAATGTTCTGGATTTTGATTTGCAGAAATTTTGTATCCACAGTTGATATAAGAGTCGTATAAAACTATTTTTTTGATATGTCTAACTAAGTATTCGTCAGTTTCGTCTTTATAAAGCTACATTGCATATTGAAAATTATTAATGCATATTCATTTATTAATAATTATGCTTGTAAAAGGAATGTTAAAAGACTATTTTTATAATCAGTTTTAAATATTCGGATGTGAATAAGGTAGAAATACCTGACCATATATCTATATGTATAGCTATGTGTATATCTATATATCCGGACTTAAGACGGGAAAATTATATTGTCAATAATAAAGCTTTATGAGGAAATTTTTATTCTACCTGGTTGTTGCGCTATTTACTATCCCGATGGCTGCAAGCGCAGTGGTGCCATCCATCAGCATCAATTCCAATTTGGGAATAAGCGTCTGTGCTGGTGCAAACGTTATTTTTTCTTCCAACATCACTAATGGAGGTACTACCCCTACCTACCAATGGAAGATAAATGGCGTGAATGTTGGTACCAACAGCAGTACATTTTCTACAACAACATTAGCAAATGATGACACGGTGTATTGTGTGTTGACCAGCAACGACCCCGGTGCCAGCCCCACCACAGTTACGAGTAACAAAATTCTTATGGTGGTGAGCCCTGTGGTTACGCCAACATTATCTTTATCTACATCTACTGGCCTCACAACTATCTGTGCCGGAGATACTATGCATTTTACCGCAACCAATACCAATGGTGGTGGAGGTCCAACCTATCAATGGAAAGTAAATGGTGCCAACGCAGGTATCAACAGTAAATACTTTAATACCAATACGCTGTCCAATAACGACGTTGTGTATTGCGAGATGACCTCAAATAAAGCATGTGCCAGCCCGGTAGTTGTCAATAGTGATACTATGACCATAACGGTTAATCCTATTGTTGCACCATCGGTTACCATTGCTTCGGGCAGCGGCACCAGTATATGCGCAGGACAGTCGGTTAACTTTACAGCAACACCGGTCAATGGTGGATCCTCACCATCATTCCAGTGGAAGAAAAATGGCGCTAATGTTGGTGTCAACAGTAATATCTATTCTACATCGTCACTTTCAAATGGAGATGTCATCACTTGCGTTTTAACAAGTAATGCGCAATGTATCAGCACAACAACGGCAAACAGTAATTCAATTGCCATGACGGTGAACCCGGTGCTGACACCATCTGTTACTATTGCTTCCAATAAGGGTACAAGTATCTGTGTAAACGATACTGTTACATTCACCCCGACACCTGTAAACGGTGGTACAACACCTGTTTACCAGTGGAAGGTAAATGGTACCATCATGGCTGTTGGTGCTACATATACTACTAATACTATTAATAATGGTGATATAGTGAGCGTTAAGATGACAAGTAATGCTACCTGTGTCAGCCCTGATACTGTAAACAGTGCAGGCCTGACTATGGCGACTACCGGTGCCACCGCATCAGTAAGCATTGCCTCAAACAAAGGCTCATCTGTTTGCGGAGGCGATACCGTAACCTTTACAGCTACACCTGTTAACGGCGGAACAACTCCATCTTACCAGTGGAAAGTAAATGGTGCAAATGCGGGTGCCAACAGTAGTACATTCACTACTTCATCATTGTCTAACGGCGATGTAGTGTCTTGTGTGCTGACCAGCAGTTCTGCTTGTGTCGTGAACGGTCCTGCCAACAGCAACAGTATTGCCATGACGGTAACAGCCAAGCTTACTCCTGTAGTAGCTATCACACTTACACCTAATGATACTATATGTGCGGGAACACAGGTTACTTTCACTGCCAACAGCACAAATGGTGGCGGTACTCCTGCTTACCAGTGGAAAGTGAACGGATCTAATGTTGGTAGCAACAGTGCTACTTTTATTACTAATACACTTGCCAACGGAGACGTTGTTACCTGTGTACTTACCAGTAGTATAGTGTGTGTTACTTCTGCTACCGCAACAAGTAATGCTATAACTATGACGGTGAACCCTATACTGACACCGGTAATAACTATATCTGTCAGCCCTGACGATACTATTTGCGCAGGCGCCAGCACAACATTCAGTGCTACTACGGCTAATGGTGGTTTAACACCATCTTACCAGTGGAAAAAGAACGGTGCCAATGTGGGTACCAACAGCAATTCATATAATACCAGTACACTTGCCAATGGCGATGCTGTATGGTGTATTTTGACTACAAGCGAAGCTTGCATCTCTAAATCGAAAGATACCAGTAACACAATTAATATGACCGTAAAGGCTAACCTGACACCTTCGGTGTCAATTACGGTTAGTCCTAAGGATACAATATGCGCCGGTACACCTGTAACATTTACAGCAACTCCGGTTAATGGTGGTACTACTCCTTCTTATCAATGGAAGGTGAACGGCACTAATGTAGGTTCTAACAGTCCGACATTTAATGTAGGTGGTTTAAATAATAACGATGTGGTTGTTTGTGTAATGACGAGCAGCGAACCATGCGTTACCACATCACTTGCTGCCAGCAACAGTATCAAGATGACAGTGTTCCCGAACATTACACCTGATGTAACACTGGGTGTTGCTCCGAATGATACTATCTGCGCAGGTACCATGACCACGTTTACTGCTAATCCGGTTAACGGTGGTACTTCGCCAACCTACCAGTGGCAGCTTAATGGTGTGAATGCGGGTACAGGCAATACATATTCAAGCACTACCTTCAGTACAGGGGATGTTATCAGGTGTATCATGACCAGCAATGGTGTCTGCCTGACAAAACCAAAGGATACCAGCGATCCGGTGACCATGACTGTAATGCCGAATTTAACTCCGGCGATAGTGATCACACACTTCCCCACCGATACAATTTGCGATGGTACGAATGTAACTTTCACCGCTACATCTGCAAATGGTGGTCTGACGCCAACTTATCAATGGCAGGTAAATGGTGCTAATGTAGGCCTGAATAACCTGACCTACAGTTCTACTACTTTGGCCAATGGTGACAAGGTAAGGTGCTATATGACCAGCAGTAGCATGTGCCTTACCAAGCCGACCGATACAAGTAATGTAATTACTATAGGCGTAAAATCGAAAGTTACCCCTGATGTGACCATAACAGCCAGCCCGAACGATACTATTTGCCAGGGTACCAGTGTAACCTTCACTGCGGTTGCTACAAATGCAAGCAACACTCCATCTTACCAATGGCAGGTAAATGGTTCAGATGTAGGCACTAATAGTAATACCTACATGAATGGATCACTTGCAGATGGTGATATGATCAGGTGTATCGTGACAACAGGAGATACCTGCGTTACCAAGAGCAAGGACACAAGTAATGTGATCACAATGAACGTTAGGCCTATTGTTACACCTGATGTAACAACAACAGTAGCGCCAAACGATACTATATGCGTAGGTACAAATACTACCTTCACTGCTACGCCGGTCAACGGTGGTACGACACCATCATATCAATGGAGGGTGAACGGAACAAATGCAGGTGCTAACAGTGCTACATTCTCTACTACTACACTGGCTAATAATGATGTGGTAGATGTGATCATGACCAGCAGCGAACTATGTGTTACCAAATCAAAAGACACCAGTGCAGGTATCACTATGAATGTGAAACCAATACTGACACCTGATGTAACTATTATAGTACTGCCGAATGATACCATCTGTGATGGTACGAATGTAACATTCATAGCTACCCCAGTAAATGAGGGTACAACACCTACGTACCAGTGGCAGGTGAACGGTAGTAACGTTGGTACCAACAACGCTTCGTTCTCAAGTACTACATTGGCTAACAATGACGTGGTAAGGGTGATCATGACCAGCAGCGAAATGTGCCTGAGCAAAGCGGCAGATACAAGCAACGAAATAACAATGACGGTTAATCCTAACCTGGTTGCTGACGTAACCATCACGGTAAGCCCGGATGATACTATTTGTGTAGGTACCAATACTACATTCACAGCAACACCGGTTAATGGTGGTACTACGCCAACATACCAGTGGAAAGTGAACGGAACAAATGCCGGTACCAATAGTGCTACATTTGCTACTACTTCACTGGCCAACAACGATGTGGTAACAGTGGTAATGACCAGCAACGAGACTTGCCTGGCCAAAGCAGCAGATACCAGCAATGGTATTACCATGACGGTTAAACCGTACCTGACACCGGTAGTGACCATTGTTGAAAGCCCGAACGATACAATATGTACAGGTACGAATGTGACCTTTACCGCCACACCAACAGATGGTGGTACAACACCAACCTACCAGTGGCAGATCAATGGTAGCAACGTAGGTACCAACAGTACTACGTTCTCCAGCAGTACACTGGCCAATAACGACGCCGTACGGGTGATCATGACCAGCAGTGAGATGTGCCTGACTAAACCTGATGATACCAGCAATGTTGTAACGATGACAGTTAATGCCATTGTGACACCTGATGTTACGATCGCAGTGTCGCCGGATGATACGGTCTGCGCCGGAACATTGGTTTCATTCCTGGCGACACCAACCAATGAGGGTACTGCGCCAACTTACCAGTGGAAGCTCAATGGCAGCAACGTAGGTATTAACGCAAACGGTTATAGCAGCAACAGCCTGGCCAACGGCGATGTCGTTACCTGCGTATTGACCAGCAGCCTTATGTGTGTTACAAAATCGATGGATACAAGTAATGCTATTGCCATGACGGTGAACCCGCTGACTACTCCGGGTGTGGTAGTTCTCGCCAATACGGGTGTAACAGCCTGCGTGAATGGCGAGGTGACCTTCACAGCAACGCCGTTCAACAGCGGTACTTCACAATCATATCAATGGCGCCTGAATGGTGCGGATATATCAGGTGCAAATAGCATCTCATACATAACCAATTCACTGGCATCTGGCGATAAGATCAGCTGCAGAATGGATATCACGGCAGTTTGTCCTGCTCCTGACAGCGCCATCAGTAACACGCTGACCATGAATATTGTTACGCCATCAGCCAGCATTTCTGTATCGCCAAACGATACGATATGTGATAATCAATCTGCTATTTTCTCGGTTGCAGGTGTTAATGTAGGCAACTCGCCTGTGTACCAGTGGAGCCTGAATGGTGTTGACCAGACAGGTGTTACAGGTAACATATTTACGATGAATACAGTAGGCCACCAGGACGTGATAACCACAAGGTTTGTCAGCAGCGATAATTGTATCAATGCTCCATCGATAGCATCTACCAACAGCATAACAATGACAGTTAACCCGACAGCGCCGCCAACAGCAGGTATTGCTGCCAATCCGGGTACGGTATTAACCAACAGTGATATCGTTTGGTTCACCAGCTCTGTAAATACGCCTAACGCTACTTACCAATGGCGCAAAAATGGTGTAGACATTCCGGGTGCTACAGGTATCGTATATACAGACCTCGACCCGCAGGATGGAGATACTATCTCGCTGTTCATTACAACAACCGACAGTTGCCGTACACCGGATACTGCACTGAGTAACATCGTAGTATTGTCGGTAGGCGTGGGTGTACCTGAGGTAAAACAGGCAGAGCTGTTTGAAGATGTGGTTATTGCTCCGAACCCGAACAATGGTACATTTATACTGAAAGGCACCTTGTCTCAGGGAAGGACAGATGAGCATGTGTATGTTGAAGTGATCAATGCGGTAGGTGCACTTATTTATAAGGAAGATGTTCCGGTACGTAACCACGAACTGAACACAAGGATAGAACTGGGAGACAGGGCGAGCAACGGCCTGCATATGGTACGTATCACTGCCGAAGGCAGGGTACACCTGCTCAAGTTCATATCCAACAAGTAATACAAACAAGTAAAGAATATAAAGAGGGCCGCTGATCAGCGGCCCTCTTGTGTTTTGTTAATATAAAAATTATTATAGCAATTTTACGTATATTTGTATTGTCACGTACTTCCCTGTATGTAAGTCAAGTTCTTTGAAAAAGAGGTTCTGGTCACAACATTCTCGAAATTGATTACTGTTGATAATCAGCTGGTTACAGAGCATTGAGAATGAAGTTGCCTTTTTTACAACAAAAAACAACAATACCAGGGTACTCATTCAGGCAAAAAACACGCTGATCACTTAACAATACTTAACAATTGATTTGTGAAAGCTTGTGGCTGATAATGAAAAATTGAACATCCCGATTGCTAGGAGGACGCAACAAATTCTGCTTATCCCGGGAATCTTGTAAATCCTGGTTCAGAAAAAAAAGTGCCGGTACACCCTGGCATACCGGCATTCAGCGAATGATATGTGAATGTAGTTATACTACTTTGTCTTCCCTGCGGCCGCTCTTTGTCTCTACTGTCCTTACCAGTGGGTTGGCGGTGTTGGTAGCATATTCTTCTCTCTGGCGCAATATGTCTATAGCCTGGAATACAGCCGCCCTGAAAGATGACTCGTCGGCTATACTCTTACCGGCTATGTCAAAAGCGGTACCATGGTCCGGCGAAGTGCGCACCACAGGCAGTCCGGCTGTATAGTTTACACCTTGTCCCTGTGCCAGTGTTTTGAAGCCTACCAGCCCCTGGTCGTGATACATGGCCAGTACGGCGTCAAATTCGGTATAGCTGCCGCGTGCAAAGAAGGCATCTGCCGCAAATGGCCCGTACACCAGGTTGCCCTGTTGCTGCATACTTTCCACCAGTGGCGCGATGATGTTCTTGTCTTCTTCGCCAATAGTGCCGTTATCGCCGGCGTGAGGATTCAGTCCCAGCACTGCTATCTTCGGTTTCATGATACCGAAGTCCTTTACCAGCGTATCCTTCAGCAGGTTGAGCTTTGAGGTCAGGTTATCTTTGGTTATCTGCCCTGCTACCTTGGATATCGGGATGTGCTCTGTAGCCAGTGCTACCCTCAGGTTGTTATGATACAGCAGCATCAGCACATCCTTCACTCCGAATTTCTCTTTCAGAAAAGGCGTGTGCCCCGTATGCGGAAAGTCCGGTATCTGTGTATTGCTTTTGTGTATAGGTGCGGTCACCAGGGCATCCAACTGGCCATCTTTCAGGCATTGTGTAGCCACCATCAGCGAGCGTACTGCGTATTTACCGGCCTGCTCTGTCAGCGCACCGGGTTGTATGGGCACCTCTTCTTCCCAGCAGTTAAACACATTCACCTGTTTTAGGTTCAGGTTGTTCAGGTCTTTGGTGCTGTGAAAGTTGAAATGCTGATCCTCTACCGCCCTGCGATAGTAGTTGATCACCTTGTTGGATGAAAAAATGACTGGTGTGCAGAGGTCCATAATACGGTTGTCCGAAAAGGTCTTTATGATCAGTTCGGGGCCTATACCGTTCAGGTCGCCTATGGTTACACCTATAATTGGTTTTTCTGAGTTGGTCTGCATTTGTTTGCCCTTTGGGTTAAATAATTAGTTCTTGCCGTAATGCTGTAAAAAGTCCAGCAGCATGCGTATACCGTAGCCTGTACCACCTGCGGGCAGGTAGCCTGTTTTGGCAGTATTGAATGATACACCCGCTATATCAAAGTGCATCCATGGGTAGTCTGTAAAATGCTCCAGGAACTTACCGGCAGATATAGCGCCGCCATTACCATCGCCAATGTTCTTCATATCAGCGATGTCCGACTTGAGTTTTTTGCCATATTCGTCCCATAAGGGGTATTCTACCAATCGCTCATATTGGCGGTAACCACTTTCGTGAAATGACTTCTTCACATCTTCGCCGGCTGTACCCATGCATACTATGCCATGCGGGCCTACAGCTACCGAGGCGGCACCCGTCAGTGTAGCGAAATCCAGCACTAACTCAGGGCTATAGCGTTTGGCCCAGTGCAGTGCGTCTGCCAGCAGCAGGCGGCCTTCTGCATCAGTATTCAATACCTCAACAGTAGTGCCACTATACATGGTTATTACATCTCCCGGCACATAGGCGTCCTCTCCGGGACGGTTGTCGGTTGCAGGTACAAGGGCTATCACGTGCAATGGTAATTGCATTTTGGCTATGCCGTACATGGAGCCTGTAACCACAGCAGAGCCACTCATATCGCTTTTCATCCTGTCCATGCTGTTGGCAGTGGGTTTCAGAGAGACTCCACCTGTATCATATACTACACCCTTACCCACCAGCACTATTGGCTTTTTGTTCAGCGCCTTTTTGGGTTTATACTCCATTACAGTGAACGTAGGAGGGTTCTTACTACCCATATTCACGGCCAGTATGCCTCCCATTTTCTCTTTTACTATTGCGGCTTTCTGTAAGGTAGTGACAGTAAACCCGGCTTCCTTGCCCAGCGCGGCTATTTCTTTCGCCAGTTGTACAGCCGAAAGGTAATTCAGTGGCTCATTCACCAGGTTTCTTGCACGGATTACAGCTTCTGTCGTTATAGTCAGTTGCTGCACCTCTTTTACTGTTATTGATTTTTGGGTAAAAGTGATGGTTTGCAGGCTGTTTACGGTAGCGCTGCTCTTATATTTCAGGAATTGGTAGTTGGCCAGTG
Organism: Chitinophagales bacterium; assembly: GCA_020636495.1. Lineage (NCBI taxonomy): Bacteria > Pseudomonadati > Bacteroidota > Chitinophagia > Chitinophagales > Chitinophagales bacterium. The sequence goes on from JACJXQ010000008.1 coordinate 979,158, forward strand.
CCAGGCCTTCTGCAAGCGCATAAGCTGCGTTGCGCACTTTTGACAAGCTGATGATACACAACTCATCCATACTGTGTTTTACAGCTATGGTTTGCAGTGTAGCGCCTGTATTACGTATAGCTTCCGAAACCTGCGATTCTGTTGGTTGTTCTTCTAATATATATATGAATACAAACCTGTTGTATTGGTTGATGCGTATAAGGCTTTCCTTATTCTTATGCGCTTTTTTGGCATACTCTGCCTCTTCTTTATCCAGAACTGTTACTTGTTTCAGTTCGTTAATAGTATCCAGTATATACAACTGGTGCTTCTTAGGCTCTTTCTGTAAAATGCTGAACTTCATCTCGGAATTAATAATAAATGTTGTGCAAAGTTAGCTCACAAGGTAATAGGTTGCCAAGTTTAAACCTAACTTTGCCCTGCTAAATTGCAGGGGTCAAAAATATATTGCTAATTAATATATCGTATTGAAGCAACCATATACATTAAAGAAAAGCCTGGGGCAGCATTTTCTGCAGGATGAAAATATCTGTATGAAAATAGTGGAGCAGTTGCCTGAAAAAAAAGGAATGCAGGTATTGGAAATTGGTCCCGGTGGTGGGGCTATAACCAAATATATCATTCAGAAACAAGACATTAGCTATAAAGCTATTGAGGTAGATGAGGAGAAGGTGAAGTATTTGCAGGCCACATACCCTGACCTACAAGGCAAGATCGTACAGCAGGATATACTCAAAGCAGATGTGCCCTATGAAGGGCATTTTACCGTTATAGGCAATTTCCCGTATAATATATCATCGCCCATATTATTTAAGATACTGGAGTGGGAGCCACTGGTAGACGAAGTGATAGGTATGTTCCAGAAAGAGGTGGCTCAGCGGGTCAGCTCAGGTCCAGGATCTAAAGTATATGGTATTTTAAGTGTATTGATGCAGGCCTTTTTCAAGGTAGAATACCTGTTTGATGTACACCAGAAATGCTTTACGCCACCTCCCAAAGTAATGAGCGGGGTACTTAAGTGTACAAATATTAATAATCCATATAGCATAGATAACAAACGAAAGTTCATCACGCTTGTGAAAACAGCTTTCGGACAAAGACGTAAAACGCTACGCAACGCACTAAAACCGCTGTTAAGTGCTGAAGCACTGAAAGACCCGATCATGGATAAAAGGGCTGAACAATTATCAGTTGCCGATTTCGTAAGGCTATATAAAGCATATTATGCATGAGAGGAAAGGTATTAATAGCAGCACCTGTGCACGATATACTAACCGATGGGTTGATAGATAGAGACTATGAATTGATAGTGCGGGAGAAAATAACCCAGAACGAGGCTAAAAATCTGCTTAAAGGCTGTACAGGAATTGTAACATCTACCCGCCTGATTATTGATAGGGAATTGCTGGATAGTGCGCCAGACCTGAAATGGGTAGGGCGCATGGGCAGTGGTATGGAGATAATAGACCTGGAATATGCAAAATCAAAAGGTATAACTTGTTTCAGTAGCCCTGAAGGCAACCGTAATGCCGTGGCAGAACACGCTATGGGAATGCTGCTGAGCCTAACCAAAAAGATCAGGAAGAGCAGTAATGAAGTTATTGACGGCAAATGGCTGCGAGATGAGAACAGGGGTGAAGAGTTGGAGGGCAAAAATGCGGGTATTATTGGTTTTGGCCATACCGGAAGCTGTTTTGCAAAGAAGCTTGCAGCATTTGATGTGAAAATATATGCATATGACTCTTCAGAGGAAATTTTGCTACCTGAATATGTAGAAAGATGCCCGAGTCTTGAAAAAATATTTGAAACATGTGATATAATAAGTTTTCATGTTCCGTTGACTAACAAGACGGTTCATTACATGGACAAAACCTTTGTCGAGCGAATGAGAAAACCATTCATTCTTATCAATACGTCCCGTGGGAAAGTGGTAGATACAGAAGCACTTTCAGACGGTCTTTCTGCGGGTAAAATATCGGGCGCATGCCTTGATGTATGGGAGGAAGAGCCGATTACGGCAATGACGCCACGGATGAAAGATTACCTGCACAAGATCAGTCAATTAGACCAGGTAATAATTACTCCGCATATAGCAGGTTACAGCCATGAAGCCCTGTACAAAATGAGCAAGGTTCTATTAGACAGAATTGTCATGTTGGGGTAAGATGTATCGGGTTAAGGTTTAATATAAGGAAAACAAACATTATACTGACAAAATTTATGGAGCGGCGTATTACTTTTAACAAAGATTTTTATCTTTACCGTTCATTTGGTTAATATTTATTTAATGCAGGATATGACAAATTTACTACGCTTTTTATTAGTGTTGGTTTTTACGGCAGTTTCCGGACAGGTTTTGGCTCAAGGTACCAGTGGTGCAATAGTCGGTTCGGTCGTAGATGATAAGAACGAACCTGTTATTAGTGCAGTGGTTCAGGCCTACCAGGGAGGTATCTTAAAAGGAGGTGCTGCGACTGATTTTGATGGAAACTTCGTTATTAAACCACTGGCTCCGGGCAGGTATGACCTGACCGTTAAGTATATAGGTTACAAAGAGAGTAAGACAGTAGGTGTAATTGTCAGCGTTGACCAGAACACTGAAGTGAAAACAAAGCTACAGCCCAGTACAACTCTGGATGAGGTAGTGATCATTGATTATAAGGTTCCTTTGATCAACAAGTATGAGGGTGGTAGTACGACTACCAAGACCTCTGACCAATTGGAACAAATGGCCACGCGTAATACCACTACCATGGTATCTACATCCGCAGGTGCATACTCTCAAACAGATGGTGGTGCAGTAAGCATAGGTGGTGGCCGTGCTGACGGTACCCTGTATATAATAGATGGTGTGCAGGTATATGGTAGCCGTGGTATTAACGTATCTCAGGGTTCTATAGACCAGATCCAGGTAATAACATCCGGTATACCTGCTAAATATGGTGATGCGATAGGTGGTGTGGTAACGATCACAACCAAAGGTGTTTCCGAAAAATTAAGAGGAAGTGTTCTTCTGGAAAAATCAGTAGATGGTTACGGTCACAACCTGGGTAACTTCACCCTTTCTGGTCCATTATTAAGAAAATACACCGATAGTACACACACGAACAAAAAGCCGATTGTTGGTTTCTTCCTTGCCGGTGATGCCTGGTATGACAAAGACAGGAGTCCTGAATATCATGGTAACTATGCTGTTAAGGATGAAGTGTTGCAGAATTTAAGGGACAATCCATTGATCGGTGTTCCCAACCAGTCTGGCGTTCCTGTATTCAGGAACAGGGCTGAAACTGTAACCGGCAAAGACCTGTATCTGACTAAGGCAAAGCAAAATGCCCAGGTGTTTGAGGGTCGCCTTACAGGTAGACTAGATTTCCAACTGTCCGATGAGTTGAACCTGAGTGCGGGCGGTACTTTCAACTATTCGAAGTCGAAAATATATAACAGGTCATGGTCTTATTTTTCTATTGACGAGATACCAGACGAATATAACTACACAGGTAGGGGTTTCATCAGGTTGCAGCAGAGTTTCAAGAAGAAAAATAACCTGACCAATGCCAATGGCGAAGAGAAGCAGGAAAAGTCATTGATATCCAATGCGTTCTATACTTTGCAGGTTGACTACCAGACTGATTACAGGAAAATAGAAGACCCTAACCATAAAAAGAATGTGTTCAACTACGGTTATGTAGGCAAATTCAATACGGAATATACCCCTATTTATTCTCCGGGTGTAGATAGTGTTACAAAAATATACGGAACAAGGTTACTCGTAGACAGGCAAGCAATTCAAACCACATTTGAGCGTTCTGAATTGAACCCGCTATTGGCGAATTATACCAGCCAGTATTTCAGAGATCTGGATGGACCTTCACCTCTGGATGAGCAGTTGATACGCACCAGGAACGCGTTGATCAATGGGCAGATGCCGTTTTCTATATATAGCGCGTTTACTACAACCGGTCAGTCAAACCAATATTATTATAATGGTGGTGTGCAGCAGTATGGTGTATCTGTGGATGCGTCGTTTGATCTGCAACCAGGCAAAACGCGCCACTCTATCGAATTTGGTTTATACTACCAACAGCGTTCAGAGAGCTACTACCAGTTCAACGCAGCTAACACCAATGGAGGTATATGGCAGTACATGCGCCAGTTGACCAATACACACATTGGCCTGGACAGGGAGAATCCAATTTTTGTTATAGATGGCAAACATTATACTAAGGAACAGATCGGTGGTATAGACGGTCCTGTTCCTTCTCCTACAGATACTATATATTACAACAGGACAACTGTAGGTGCACAATCTGTGTTTGATTATAACCTGAGGCAAAAACTCGGTTTGAGTGCTACCGATTACATCGCTATCGATCAATTAGATCCTTCTACTTTCTCAATAGACATGTTCTCAGCTGATGAGATACAGAACAGCGGTAATGCTTATGCTTTCTATTCAGGATATGATTATAAAGGTAACCGCCAGCGTGGGCAGGTAAACTTCAATGACTTCTTTACTAAGAAAGATGCCAACGGCAACTATACACGTGATATTGGTTCTTACAGGCCAAACTATATTGCCGGTTATGTTTTGGATAAATTCCAATTCAAGGACATCTTCTTTAACGTAGGTCTTCGTGTTGAACGTTTCGATGCGAATACAAAAGTGTTGAAAGATCCATATTCTTTGTACGAAGTAAATACCCTGGCTGATGCGAAGAATATAAAAGACGCGAATGGCAACATACGCGTGAAAAATAATTATACTGAGGGTGGTGCTACTCCTTCTAATATCGGAGATAACTATGTTGTATACGTAAATAACAACGAGTCGCCAACTCCGTCAGTTATCGGTTACAGGAATGGCGATGACTGGTACGATCCATATGGTCGTCTGATCGACGATCCTACTGCACTGAAACAATACAGTGGTGGTCGTGATCCTCAGCCATACCTGGTGAACAACAACGTACGTATCACTGACAGTACATTTGATCCTAACTCGTCTTTCACAGACTATAAGCCACAGATAAACGTTATGCCACGTATATCATTTAACTTCCCGATATCTGATGAAGCGATGTTCTATGCGCACTACGATGTTGTGGTTCAAAGGCCTAAATCTAACGTATTCACTACGGCGGCTGATTACTATAACCTGACTGCTAACCAGGGTGGTACTATCAACAACCCGAACCTGAAACCAGAGAAACTGTTTGACTACGAGGTGGGTTTCAAACAGACACTGACAAAATCAAGCGCTATTACCATTTCCGGTTTTTACAAAGAGCGTAAAGACATGATACAGATACGCCCGTACCTGTATGCATGGCCTACGACATACTATACTTATGGTAACCGCGACTTCTCAACAACCAAAGGTATGATGCTGAAATATGACCTGCGCCGTACTAAAAATCTGCGCATGGATGTTGCATATACCCTGCAGTTCGCAAATGGTACAGGGTCAGGTACAACATCTTCAGTAGCCAGTACAGGTAACCCCAGTGCGCCGGGTTTGTTGTCAGGTTTCATTAGTGCAGGTTTACCAAACATCCGCACGGTGTTCCCGCTTAACATTGACGTAAGGCATAATATTGTTACAAACATAGACTACAGGTATGGCAAAGATCAGGGCCCTGTTATTGCTAATACTCACTTCCTGCAAAATGCCGGTGTGAACTTCATTTTCAGGACAAGGAGTGGTGAGCCTTATACCAAGTATACACAGCCTCGAAATGTAGCTAATACTGTAGATGGCCAGGTAAATGGTTCCCGTCTACCATGGCACTATATGCTGGATATGAGGTTGGATAAAGATTTTAAACTGCAGTTTGGCAAAAAGAACCAGGAGGTTACAAAAGCAAGCAGGGGTGTTTACGTCAATGCCTATGTGTTGATTACCAATATCCTGAACAGGCGTGATATCATTTCTGTTGACGGTTATACCGGCAGGACAGACGATGATGGTTACCTGACACATCCACAAGGTATCCAGACAACCAACCTGCAGTATAACCAACAGTCTTATGTTGACCTGTATTCGTCTAACCTGTTAGGAGCTGCGTCTACAAGGCTGAACCTGCCAAGAAGGATCAACCTGGGCTTGAATTTGAATTTTTAATTGAAAACTTTTTTCAGAACAATAACTTAAGTAAGTTATGATATCGATGAAATATAATAAGATTGGAACTGTGCTGATGACTCTGGCCGGAGCCTTTATGCTGAACACCCAGGCTAACGCCCGCCCCGATGTGAATGCGACAAAAAGGACAGGCTCTGAAAAGCTGGGTCAACTAAAAACTACTGCATCCTGCCGACCAGCGGAGGCATCTATAGACCTTGATATCAACAACGTAAGGGCGCGGTTGATGACCGGCGGCGATATGTGGTGGGATAATGGTACCTCAGAGGCCAGGTACGAGATACCTAAAGGGTCCCGTAAAAACTCCCTGTTTGCAGGTTCTGTATGGATCGGTGGTTTAGATGAGCAAAAGCAACTTAAGGTAGCTGCTCAGACGTATCGCCAGACAGGTAATGACTACTGGCCCGGTCCATTGGATCCGAATACAGGTGACATCACTGAAGCAGACTGTTCTGAGTGGGACCGTTTCTGGAAAGTTGATAAAGAAACCATCAACAAATTCAGAGAGTTAGGGGATAAAACAGCTATAATAGGTGACCCTACATTTGAATCGATATATCAATGGCCGGCAAAAGGTAACGTCAATGCTGTAGGTCGTAATCAGAATCCGCTGACTTTATATGCGAACCAGGATTACGCGCCATTCGTTGACGTAGATAATGACGGTGTATATAATACAGATGCCGGAGACTATCCCGGTGAAGAAGAGTTGGGAACGATCCGTGGTGACCAATTCATCTGGTGGGTGTTCAACGACAAAGGTAATACCAAACAGCAGTCTAATACAGATGGTATTGGTATAGAGGTACAGGCCAGTGCTTTTGCCTATTCTACCAAAGATTTCATCAACGATGCTACTTTCTACAACTATCGTTTAGTTAACAGGGGGGGGCTGAGCCTGGATAGTACTCACATTGCTACATGGACAGATGCTGACCTTGGTTATTATAACGATGACTACATTGGTTGCGATACGACACGTGGTTTGGGTATATTATATAATGGTACCAGCGTAGACGGTACGGGCCAGGTGAATAGTTATGGATCTAAGATACCGATGGTCGGGGTAGACTTCTTTAAAGGGCCTATCAAGAGGACTGTTGTAAATGGGCAGGTTGATACACAAAAGCTGGGTATGACCTCTTTTACCTACTATAACAATGATAACTCAGTAATTGGTAACCCAAGGAATGGTATCGAGATATATAACTACATGACAGGTTCTATCAGGAATGGTCAGCGTTTTAGTTATGACTTCAAAGGACCTAATACCATATCTAAAGCGTATGGTGAAGGTGCAACAACACCTTATGTGTTCTTTGGCGACCCGGCCAACAGGTCTGAATGGTCTGAGTGTACTTGCGGTAACCCAGTAGGTGACAGGCGTTTTGTGCATACGTCAGGCGCATTCAGGTTAGATCCGGGTGTTGTAAATGATATTACCATAGGTGCTGTTTGGGTATCAGACGCAGGTGGTTGCCCCAGTACTTCTTTCAGGAAGATAAGGGTAGCTGACGACCTCGCACAATCACTTTTTGATAATAACTTTAAGACTATCGAAGGACCGGAAGCTCCGAGGATGGAAGTACGTGCATTGGACAGGAAACTGGTATTCTACCTGACTAACGACCAGATAAGTAATAACTACCAGGAGAGGTATGGTACAGATCTGTCTGAACAAAAATACCGCGTTGCTTCTAACAAAGCAGCCAACTATGTTAAGAGCCCGGATTCATTGTATGTCTTCGAAGGCTACAGGGTATTCCAACTGAGAGACCGTTTTGTTACGCCGGCAAACATCTTTAATGACGATGGTTCAGTTAACGAGGAACTGGCACAAGAGGTATTCCAGGTAGATAAGCAAAATGGTGTTACTAAGATCATTAACTACGAGAAGAAGACAGATATAAGTGATACTACTTATGTACCTATTGTAAAAATAATCGGTGCTGACAGCGGTATCAAACATAGTTTTGAGATCAACAGCGATGCCTTCGCCAAAACACAGGATAAGAGGCTGGTTAACTATAAGAACTACTACTTTACTGCAGTAGCTTATGCTTACAACAACTTCGCTCCTTTTGATCCCAAACACGCTGATTCAACTCAGGAACTTGCGTACATTGAGAGCTCTAAAGGTGGCGGAGGATCAGCAATTAAAGTTGTTGTCGGTTCTCCTAACCCTGCCAACGGTGACATGGGTACTGTTTTGAACGCTGATTTTGGTGATGGTGTTATAGTTAAACGCCTGGAAGGTAAGGGTAACGGCAGAAATGCACTGGAATTATCAGATGAATCTGAAAATGAAGCATTGTTTGGTGTTTCTGCGAATGGTGGAGGCACTTTACACCAGGCTGTAACGCCAACCTACAAGTCTGGACACGGTCCGGTTAACGTAAAAGTTATCGATCCGATAAAATTAAAACCATACGACTTTGAATTATACATCAATGGTCCGATATCAACTGTTGATAAGGACCTTGGACTGGTTGATACAAGCTCGAACTGGATGCTGATAAATCTTACCAATAACGATACTATCTTAAGTGAGCGTACATTGTTGTATCGCAACGAGCAGATATTGGAAGAGTACGGTATCTCTGTTGATATCCAACAGGCTTCAAGGCCGACTGACCACCAGGATCTGAATCAGAACGGCTTGATATCATCAGATATCATATTCTCTGACCTGTCTAATCCATGGTTAAGTGGTGTTGCAGACCAGGAAGCAAGGTCGTTTGCAAACTGGATACGTTCCGGTAATACAACCGATACAAGTAAGATCTGCGATTGGAATGACATCAAAGGTGATAGTGTAGGACAGTTCTACGAAAAAATGCTTTCAAGATATTCCACTACCGTAGGTACATGGGCACCATATGCTTTGACTGCTTCAGAAGATTCAACGGCTTGCGGATTCGGCGTTAAGTTTGGTCAGGGTAATCCCAAGTTAAGTGCTTTGCCAAGTGTTGATATAGTGTTCACATCTGATCATTCTAAATGGACAAGGTGCCTGGTATTTGAAATGGATGATGATTTCAACCTCGCAGAAGGGCATGCAGATAAATTCGATTTCCGCTCACATGCCAGTTGGAATATGGAATGGGATGAAAATGGAAGGCCGGTTTACTCAACTGTGCCGAATGATACCGGTTTCTCATGGTTCCCGGGATATGCTATTAACCAGGAAACAGGCGAGCGTCTGAACATCTTCTTTGGTGAAGATTCATGGTTGAAAGATCATAACGGTAATGACATGATCTGGAATCCTACCGCAATTCAATGGGGTTATGCAGGGGCAAACCTGATACCTATATTTGGTGGTAAACACTATATATATATCCAAAATAGCAGGTACGACTCAGGAAGAGCATTTATTCAGACACTGAATAGTCCGAGTACGATTGTTAGGCAAACAAGGTTCAACAACTTTGCTTATGCTAGTATCCCGTTATTGAATCCATTGACCAAGTCGCAGTTCAAATCTCTGCCTGAAGGCCTTATTCCTAGTGAAGTAAGGGTGAAATTCAGGATATCCCGTCCGTACAATCAGTATATGACAGATATTAACGGAGCCACAATGAAAAACAATGGTTTCCCATTGTATTATTTCTCAACAGGCAATTTAGCACCAATCAAACTGGGAGATAATGCGAATGCCGACAAGGACGCATTACTGGATAGGATTCATGCAGTTCCAAACCCGTACTACGGTTATACAGGCTATGAACTTAACAGGTATGATACTAAGGTTAAGATCATCAATCTGCCTGCCAAAGCAACTGTCAGCATCTACTCTCTGGACGGTACTTTAGTGCGTAGGATAGAGAAAGACAATGCCAATGTATCTTATGTAGACTGGGATATCCGTAATGCTAAGAGTTTGCCAATAGCAAGCGGTATGTACTTGATGCATGTGAAAGCGGAAGGCATAGGTGAAAAAGTTATTCGTTGGTTTGGTGCTATGCGCCCTATCGATGTAACAAACTATTAATTTATATGATTTTGATCGGGGAGGAGTACTTCTCCCCGATCTGATTGAAAATATTATACTTTAGATTATGAGAAAGTTTTATACAAAGGCCGCCTTCTTGGTTTGTGTTACTTGTATGTCAGTGACTGCTTTTGCGGGTAACAAGGACCGTTCTGGTCAGGCTGGTGCTACCCAATTGCTCATCAATCCCTGGGGGCAAAGTACAGGTGTATTTGGTATGAATACATCTTACGTGAGTGGTTTGGATGCGATGAAGAACAACATTGCCGGTATGGCGCATTCAGGTAAAACAGAGTTAGGTGTTTCTCATTCTATGTACCTGAGTGGTAGTGGTGTTTCAGTGAACAATCTGGGCTTCATACAGAATCTTGGTAACCTTGGCGTTATAGGTGCTAATATCATGTCTATGAGTTTCGGAGAAATTCCTATCACAGACTACGATAACCCTGAGGGGGGAATCGGTACGTACAGTCCACAGTTCTTCAATGCCTTGGTTGGATATTCGAAAGAGTTCTCTAAAAATATATCTGTCGGTGCAGGCGTCACATTCATTTCTGAACAAATTCCTGATGCCAAAGCTAGCGGAGCAGTTTTTGAAGCAGGTATCCAATATGTTACAGGTAAAGACGATAACTTCCACTTCGGTATTACGTTACGTAATATCGGTACGGGTATGAAGTACAGCGGTAGTGGTTTTGCGATCAACAGCGAAGCTCCGGAAGATGGTAGCTACACCCTGAACAGGCAAATACCTTCTGAGCAGTTTGAAATGCCTACTTATCTTAACCTGGGTTTGTCATATGATTTCTACTTGGATCAGAACACTGTTAACCCGGAAGATCAGCAGAGTAGCGAAGAGGTGAAACCTAAACATCGCGCCACGGTTATGGCCAACTTCACTTCTAACTCATTTAACAATGACTATCTGGGTGGTGGTGTTGAATATGCCTTCAAGGAAACATTTATGTTACGTGCTGGTTACAGGCACGAGAAAAACATTGGTGATGCTTCTTTAAGCACAACATTTTATACTGGTATTGCAGCAGGTGCTACCATCAACTTCAGGATCGGGGAAACCGGTCCTAAAATGGGGCTGGATTATTCATTCAGGCCAACAAAACGACCTGCCAATGGTGTGCACACCATTACGCTGCGTGTAATGCGCTAATTGAAATAAAATCGTATTTTTATATTCTGCAACGCTTCTGTTACTACAGAGGCGTTGCAGTTTTTTAAGTCCTTAAATATTCGTAGTATGTCAGGATTGAACTATGTGACACAGGAGACGCTGAACCAGATGAACGAAGAGCTGAACCAACTTCGGGGACCCGGCAGGGCAGAAATTGCCAGGCAAATCGCTGAGGCTCGTGAAAAAGGTGACCTGAAAGAAAATGCTGAATATGATGCTGCCAAAGAAGCACAGGGATATCACGAAGCAAAAATAGCCAGGCTTGAGGCTGCTGTTGCAACTGCGCGAGTTATAGATGCCAAAAACATAGACCTTAGTAAAGTTTCTATACTCAGCAAGGTAACAGTGCTGAATATGCAGACAAAAAAGTCTATGCAATACCAGATAGTTTCTGAACAGGAAGCTGACCTTAAGGCAAAGAAGATATCAGTAACTTCACCCATTGGTAAGGGTTTGTTGGGCAAGCAGGTGGGAGAAGTAGCCGAGGTAGCTACGCCGGGCGGTATTCTTAAACTACAAGTCGAAGATATTTCTATATAAAATGGCAAGCATTTTCTCGAAAATAATAGCAGGTGAAATACCCTCTTATAAAATTGCTGAGAATGATCATTTCTATGCTTTTCTCGATGTCTTTCCGTTAGTAAAAGGGCATGTATTGGTAGTACCCAAGAATGAAACAGACAAAATATTTGACGTTGATGATAGTTTGTTATCTGAATGGCTGATTTTTGCCAAGCCTATAGCAAAGGCTATAGAGAAGACATTTGATTGTAACAGATGCGGTATCAGTGTTGTAGGGCTAGAAGTGCCTCACGCACATATGCATTTATTGCCTATTAACACAGCTGACGACCTCAATTTTACAAGACCTAAGCTCAAGATTACTTCTGAAGAATTGGAAGGAATACAACAGATGATATTAGAAAACATATAACGTTAGTAGTTTTGTCATCAGGATACTACTATTCGTTGTTCCACACTCCAGGCTTGCGGTTTATCCGCAAATAACGCTTTGGTCTTTTTCCAGGTATCTTTAAATAGTTCTGAGAACCTGTAATGGTCAAGGTGCTGTTCGCTATCCCAGATACTGTACGTAAAATACACAGTTTCATTGCCAGCCTGCTGCCATAACTCCAGGTGATGACAGCCATCGAAATGCCTTATCAGCTCCTTTCGTTCATTGAAAAGCGTGAGGAAATTATTAACCTCTTCTTCTCTGAAACTCATCTTTACGATGCGTACTATCATTCGAAACTGATTTTAATGGTGTTATGTGGTTTGTTCCGTTCACGTATCACTTTTATTCCAAAGAGCTTGGCTGCATTGCCCTTATTAATGGCAATTTCCATATACCCGGCGCTGTTAAAGCGGCAGAGCTTTTCCCCTGTCGGAACGGAGTTATAATTGTTACTTATCGTATTAATTGAATCGCCACGTATCACATCTATTGAAAATGCCCTGCCTTTTGCTGCTGTTTCAAAATCGTCTTTTGTAATATTCAGTATTATATTTTCAAACCTGTCAATATGTATAACAGAGCATTCTATTCGATCAGTATATACTATGGGCTTACTCTCAAACGGAGCGTTCTGCAGCTCATACTCCTCAAGCCCTGCTTCATTTGGTTTTCTTACACCGATCTCATTTATTGTATCTGTAACGGCGTGCATCCAGCCTGATAACCCTGTATTACCTGACATATTATGACAACTCCATGTTCCTGTTAGCTTATTACCAAATGCAAGCGGAAGCACTCCATTATCCGGCGCAAATACGAACTGATCATTTACACTGGCCAATACGAGTCTGGGTATATCGGTGTAATACAGGTCGAATAATATTATGTGAAAAGTACCCGGAGCAAAATCATGTATAGATGAAGCAAGCAAGTATGATGCTTCTTGCAAGTAGAAAGGGTATATATTATGTGTTACGTCTATTACTGTTTTACCTGGTAGCTGTTGCATCAGGATGCTCTTGGTTTTTGCTACCCCTGCACTATAATCGCCCAGGTCTGATAATAACGTAATAAACTGCATGATAAGACAAATGTAAGTGCTGCCTTTAATTACTCAAAAGATACGGATAAATACCAAATGAAATAATTTTAAGCATAATTCGTTATTGCTTTACAGGGACGTAATTATTTAGTAATCTTGTAACCTCTATGAATAGAAGGTTTGGTATATACATATTGTTCTTAGCTGCAGTTGCTTTTATGATGGCAACCGGTTGCAGAAAAGAGAAATTCCTGGATACAGGTGGGGAGTTGAAGTTTTCGGTAGATACACTGATGTTCGATACTGTATTTACTTCATTGGGTAGCTTTACGGCATCAGTAAAAATATACAACCCACAAAGCCAGAAGGTAAATGTGAGTAATATACATCTGGAAGATAAATTTGGGAACTCACCATTTATCATTAACGTAAATGGTCATGCCGGTGATGCAGAGAATATTGAGATAGCTGCCAAAGACAGCATTTACGTATTTGCAACGGTAAATATCGATCCCACCAGTGAAAATAATCCCTTTGTGGTAGAAGATAACCTGGTTGCTACACTAAATGGCAAAAGCTACTCCATACCATTTCTTGCATACGGTCAAAATGCTTATTACATTGTAGATAGTACAATTGCAGGAAACCATACATGGAAAACTGATAAACCATATGTAATAATACACAATGCAGCTGTGGACACTAACTCAATACTAACAATTCCAGCCGGTTGCAGAATATATGTTCATGCAGATTCGCGATTGTATGTATTGGGGACATTAAAGGTGAAAGGCACTAAAGAGGATAGTGTTGTTTTTCAAGGAGACAGGCTTGACCGTAAATATTTTGGTAATGAGGGCTATCCAGGAGAGTGGGGTGGTATATATTTTAACGTCACAAGTACAAACAATGAGATAGAGTACGCCATTCTGAAGAATGTAGGCAACAGTACACGTTTAGGTACATCTACCTTATCTCCGGCAGCAATACAATTATCGCCCGATACAATTGATGATAATACATATCAACTGGTAATGAAAAACACGGTGATAGAAAACTCAATTGGCTATGGCATATTGGCCCTTGGGAGCACACTATATGCAAGCAACTGCCTCATTAATACATGTGGAGCTCAGTGTTTTGCCGGCGCTCAAGGCGGGCAATATAATCTTGACAACTGTACGTTTGCCACATACGGCACTGCTAAAGTAAGCCATATTGATGTTCCTGTAATGACCCTGTTGAATTACTTTCAGGTGAGTAATACAGAATATTATGTAGGTCCTTTGGTTTGCGAGTTGAATAATTGTGTTGTTTGGGGTTCACTGGAAACTGAATTTGAAACTGATTACAAAGGAGATACAACACTGGCAGAGTCAAAATTCTCAGTCAGGTTGAATAATTGTCTTGTGAAAAACAAAGACGGAATACCTTCAGGGGTAATTGCAGTTGATACGAAGGTCAACGAGGATCCTAAATTTAAGGATTATAGTACACTGAATTTTCGCCCTTCCGAGGGCTCTCCGCTCATTGGTGCCGGCAAACCAATAAATGGTATTAGTACCGACCTTGAAGGAAAGAGCAGAGACCCTCAACATCCCGATATAGGTTGCTATGAGTATTGAAAATGATCCTGTTACCTTTCAATTTTTGATACAAGTATCTTACGGGCAAAGTGTATGCGGCTTTTGATCGTTCCTAACGGTTCGTGCAGTATATCTGCAATATCCTGGTATTTATATCCCTGTTGGTACAATTCAAAAGATTGGCGGAATGCGTCTGGAAGTGTAGCTATTTCCTTTTTTATTTCTTGCATACGTACGTTACTCCAACCTGAGTTACCGGCAGCTCTGGTAGCCTGGTACATAATGATGTCTTCAGGCACATCACTGGTTACTTTGGTAAAACGCTTGTTTTTGCGATAATTATTGATGAAAATATTACGCATTATGGTATACAACCATGCCTTAAGGTTGGTTCCTATCCTGTACTTATCCTTATTGAGCAATGCCCTCACCATAGTTTCCTGGAAAAGGTCCTTAGCATCTTCCATGTTCTGTGTGAGTGAATGTGCATAAGGTTTCAAAAAATCGCTCTGTCTGGCAATCGCATTATTGAAATCTGAAGTAGTCATAATGTTTAGCTTTTGATGTTGTAAAGTTAAACATACGAATCGGAATAAGAAATAGATTTTGTTTATCTTTGATATGCTAATAATTAAACAAAAAAATGTTAAAACAGGAACATCAATGGGTTACCTATTAAAGATATATATTTTTATATATGTAAATTTTTGAAAATCTATAAGTTGTAGATTGCTATCTTCGCTTCTTCCAAAGAGCTTAAGAAAATTACATTGGGGAATGATGTTGTAATTTGTGTCTTTTGTAACATTGACCCTGAAACAAAAATTGTCTTATGATTATGCACCTCCGACAATCTGGACAGGAAGGAATTTATGTCAAAATCACTGGATGCTGATGTGACATGAGTATATAAATAATCAGGTTCTACAGCCTTACAAACCAGTGCTACTTGGTCTACGGGTGTATTTGCCCCCAAGTATATGGTATGCTTGTCATGCTTTTGTAACTGGTATTGTATATATAACAATCCTATTTCGTGTATTTCACCTTCCGGTAAAAAAAGCAGAAATGTTGATTGGGTAAAATCAGGTTTTGCAGCTTGTTTCTCAATAGCAAGCAGGATCTTACGTATGATAATGTTGCTGACCAGGTGCTCCTGGGCCGGAAATAGGCGATTAGTCATCCACATAACACCTATCTTTTCGAGGAAAGCAAAGAATAGTTGTTCAACGGCCTGTTCTAGTCCGAATTTACGTATATACTTGTCTACTAAAGACTCGAATTTTCGGGTATCCATGTCTATGGTAGCTTCAATCATGTTGTTAAGTAGGTATTCAAACTGGAAGCCCGTATCTGCCGTTTCGCGAAGAAGGGTATTTATTTCCTCTTCATTCATCTTCTGTATACGGGATATCTTATATCCATGTTGGTTGAGCAGGGCTATCCTTAGTGCTTGTTTCAGATCATCTCCATCGTAGTACCTGATATTAGTGTCTGTCCTTTTAGGCACAATGATACCATGTCTCTGTTCCCAGATACGAAGCGTGTGTGCTTTTATGCCTGTAAGATTTTCAATATCCCTGATACTAAACCTGTTCATTGTATTTTGTATACCATTGGTGTATTAACAACGGTGTAAGGTAAATGTTTAAGGTTATGTTAAATAAATAGTTTTGATATGACAGAACACCTGTGATCAAAAATACTATTTATCTTTTTTTTAATAAACATTGAGTGTGCTATGTCACCTACCCATAAATATGGGAGCTGATAATGAACGATATCAGTCATTTTAACCCCAAGTTCAGTTTTTTCGAACAAATGCTGGTGATGCCATATTTTATATGGACCCATGCGTTGTTCATCTACGAACCGGTATAAACGTTCAACGCTTGTTATTTCAGTCATCCATGATAATGGAATACCTAGTAGTGGCGATACCTTATAAGTTATGATCTGTCCGGGATATATTTCTCCACTAAATGGTTCCGATGTTACCTTGAAGTTCATATAGTCCGGAGTAATGTTTGCAAGATTGCCCGGGTTACTGAAAAAAGCCCAGACTTCAGGCAGCTCTGCTTTAATATACTGTGTACGGTTTATACTATATATAGCCATGCGTAGCTAAACAATAAACCTGAGAAAATAGTTGAATAACAAGACAAAAAAAGGAGTACATTTCTGTACTCCTATAATATATTGGTCGGGGTTTTTATAACCCGGAGCTATTTATTATTGGTGTGTAAACCTGCGGGTTGCAACAACCTGACCGGCGTTATCCGTCAGGCGAATAAAATAGATACCTGAAGGTATATTGTCGATATCCAGTTTGGCACTGGTGCCGTTCACCCTATAATTACTTACCTGTTTTCCTACCAGGTTATATACTGATATTCCTTTAACATTCATATCCTTGCTGTAAGTAACGTTCAGCTCGTTACGTGCAGGGTTGGGATACATAGTAATATTATTATCTGTGTTTTTGCCGTAAGTGCCAACGTTTGTACCCCATTTGTTGAAAATGAATGTAATGTCTTTTTCGTAAGTACCACCGTTTTCCTTAAGCGTCAATGTTGCATAGTAAGTGCCGGGTATGATACTGGCATCGTTGTATGCTACCATCTGGAAGTGAAAATCACCTTTCACATTTGGTGCATACTTGTCTGATGTATGTGTTGTACCATCCAATAACTGGTTATTTGAATTGTCGCGGCAACTGTTATTATCACAGATACCAAGGTGACCTAAAGCTCCCCACGATGTTGGAAAGTTATGGCTCTTTACTTTCCAGTCTATCTTGATACTATCGGATTTGGTTACAGTAATGTTGTTATATAGCACCTCAAGGTTCTTATATAAAGTCATTTCAACAGTATCTGCTTCAGTAACAAAAGTCTGTGCCTGAACCTGGCCAAAAGTAAAAGTTGTCGCTAAAAGTATAATAAGTGAATGTACAGTTCTTTTCATAGATCACATTTTCTACCGCAATATACCAACTAATCGTCATTATATCAAAAACAGGGATATCTATTATTGTGTACTATTGTTGTTTTAACGTTTATTTTATTTTTTCGTGACAAAATAGACCTAAATACTTGTTGTAAAATGTTGATATATAGATAGTTTTGGGAATTATTATATGTGCCGGTACCAGGATATTTGTATGTTTGTCAGGTGAAAATGCCTTAATGGCATTATATTTACCGTGGACTGAAAATTGTGATACACCTTTAAAATAATTCAGATAAAACAAGATATTATGGATAGAAATGAATTCCGGAAATATGCCATTAAGCACCACGGCATAAGTAGTTTAACAGTAGATAGCTATACCTCCTCACTTAATAAGTATCCAAACGCACTGACACCATATATTATCGAAGAACGCCCGCTGAATGTTGCTTCAATGGACGTATTCTCACGTTTGATGATGGACAGGATCATATTTTTGGGTGAGCCGATAAATGACTATGTAGCTAATATTGTGACAGCCCAACTATTGTTCCTGGAAAGTACTGACCGCAACCGTGACGTACAGATGTACATCAACAGTCCGGGCGGTAGTGTATACGCCGGTCTGGGTATTTATGATACCATGCAGATCATCAACCCAGATGTATCTACCATATGCACAGGCATTGCGGCCTCTATGGCAGCAGTGTTGATGTGCGCAGGAACCAAAGGCAAACGTACAGCCCTGAAACACAGTCGTGTGATGATACACCAGCCATTGGGTGGTGCTGAAGGTCAGGCCAGTGATATTGAGATCACTGCCCGTGAGATCCTGAAGCTGAAGAAAGAGTTGTACGAGATAATTGCCGATCATAGCGGACAGAAACTGAACAAAGTAGAAAAGGATAGTGATCGTGACTACTGGATGACGGCTGCTGAAGCTAAAGAGTATGGTATGGTGGATGAGGTGTTGGACAGGAACCCAAGGAAATCTGAGAAATCTGATGACTCAGATGCAAAAAAATAAGCATTAGATAATCTGCAAAATAAAACGGCGCTGGGATTACAGCGCCGTTTTATTTGTTATTAGTTACTATACATTAAAACGGAAGTGCATCACATCTCCGTCTTTTACTATATACTCTTTGCCTTCAATACGTAGCTTACCATTCTCTTTGCAGGCAGTCTCTCCTCCAAATGATACAAAGTCTTCATAGGCAATAGTTTCAGCCTTAATAAAACCTTTCTCAAAATCAGTATGAATTACACTGGCGGCTTGTGGTGCTTTCCAACCCCTTTCTATTGTCCAGGCACGTACTTCCTGCACGCCGGCTGTAAAGTAGGTGATCAGGTTCAGCAGTTTGTAAGCAGCGCGTATCAGCCTGTTAAGCCCGGGTTCTGTTAGTTTATATTCCTCAAGGAACATGGCTTTATCCTCAGGGTCTTCCATTTCAGATATCTGTGCCTCGATACTGTTATTCATTACTATCACCTCTGCCCCTTCGTCTGCTACTGCGGCTTTCAGTGCCTCTGAATACTTATTGCCTGTAAGCATAGAAGCTTCGTCTACATTGGCAACGTACAGTACAGGCTTCTCGGTAAGCAGGAATAGGTCGGCGATTGCTTCATGATCTTCGCCCTCCAGTTGCAGCCCTCGAACGTTTTTACCCTGCATCAGGTGGTCATAGCATTGTTTCAGCACGTCGTAAACACGTTTTGCTTTAGGGTCGTTCTTTGCTATTTTTTCAAAACGCTGCATTTTCTTCTCCACACTGTCTACGTCTTTCAGTTGCAGCTCGGTATCAATGATCTCTTTATCACCCACAGGGTTGATCTCACCTTCTTCCCTCAGTACATTTTCGTCCTCGAAACAGCGAATCACGTGCACTATTGCATCTACCTCTCGTATATTGGCAAGGAATTTATTACCCAGGCCTTCACCCTTGCTGGCTCCTTTTACCAGGCCGGCTATGTCGACAAATTCAATAGTAGTTGGCACGATACGTTGAGGCTGTACTAGCTCTGCCAGCTTGTCCAGGCGCTCATCGGGTACGTCCACTTGTCCTACATTCGGTTCAATGGTACAGAACCTGTAATTGCTTGCCTGTGCCTTTGCACTGTTACTTACTGCGTTGAACAGAGTGGATTTACCTACGTTCGGCAACCCTACGATACCTGCTTGTAATGCCATGTCTTATCTGAAAATTTGCGCAAAGGTAAGTTCTTCCTACGACTTGTGGTAAAACTACTCTGCAGTGTACCTGATCATGGCCTCTTCCATCTGTTTGTAGACGGTTTCCCTAAGTTGGGGCAGGTCATCCATGGTCATGCCCTCGCAGGATACAGCCTCAAGGTAAACAGCCCTGTTTCTGCCGGGTTTCAGCCCGAATGTGGTGCTGTAGTGCCACCTTTTTACCGTGTCGGGGAATATCATGGGTAATATAGGAGTGCCGGTATTTATAGCGAGCCTGAAGGCACCATCGTAGAAATTCTTGAGTGGTTGACCGGTCTCATTAAAAGTACCTTCCGGAAAAACAGCGATATTACATTCGTGCTTCAGTACCCGCCACATCAGCCTCATGCTTTTGGAGCGGCCTTCACTGCTGTTCCTGTCTACCAGCACGGCTATCTGTTTGTATACGTAGCCAAATATCGGGATGCGTGCCATCTCCTTCTTGGCCAGAGTACGGAAGAAGAAAGGTATGGCGGCATATATAAGTATTGTGTCTAGGTAGGATATGTGATTAGCCACATATACATACTTCTTATCATCGGGCCGTTTACCGATATAGGTAACAGGCATACCTACGCAAAACAGCCAGCCCTTGGCCCAATAGTGTACTATATACCATATAGTTTTACGGGCAGCCGGTTTATCCCAGAGGCCTATGGTGAAGATGACAGGAAACGCTCCCAACAGGCATACGACATATGTAATTACTATCCAGGCTGAATAGAAAGGTTGTAATATTCTATCGATCATTATTAATGCATTCCAGGGAACAGTCCCCTGCCTATGGCTTCGCGGAAAGGCCATGGTATAGTAGCCATTATGATAATGAAGGCTACGAGGGTGAACCAGAAAACTTTTTTGAATTTAGCAGTATCCTCAATGGGTTTCTTAATGGCGCTATAGCCGATATGTATTAATATAATGCCTACCAGCATGCCAAACATGTGCTCCATGGCCCAGAAACGCTGTGCGGGCAGCTTCATAAACCCTCCGCTTGTGAGCACCTTGAACCAGCCATTGCCTGCATACAGGATAAGTCCCAACAGCAACTGGATGTCAGCGGTTATCATCAGGAATAATGCAGGGCGTTTGTCTGCAGATGTGAACTGCTTATTACCAACTATGCCGCTCATGCTTTTTATGATCGTCCACAAAGCGAAGATGATGATGAACCAACGCAGAAAATTATGTAAGTGCTGTATGCCCGTTAACATGCTATGTGTATTTTATTACTCAGCTAAATTACTATCTAAATCTTAAAAAACAGGCGATTACCACCAGTTCATTCTATTGCGCAGTCCTCTTATCTGTTCCATATGGTGTCTGCCGTGCCATGCATACAGGTCGGTCATTTCCCAAATGGGCACATTACGTTCGTGTTCAGGATGGAAATAGGTACGTTCCCAGTCTTCGTCGCGGAGGTTACGTAAAAGCGTTCCCCACCTGCGGTGTAGCGCATGCAGTAGCGTAATGGAAATATTTACAGGCTCTATTTCCACATCGGGTAGTAAGGCCCAGCGGTTTTCGTCGTATGGTGTAATTACAGGGTTGTCTTCTGTAAGTGCCAGCTTGAGCCTGATATATGCATTTATATGACTGTCTGCAAGGTGGTGGATCACCTGTCGTGCATTCCATCCACCGGGACGGTAAGGTGTCTCCAATTGTACCTGGTCCAGGTTCTCAATAACCGGGTCAAGCCAGGTGGGCAGCGCCTCTATTGCACTGATCCATTCGTGTTGCATTTCGGGCATATACTGCTCGGGAGCATTATATTTCCCTATCGGGTATGTAGCTTGTTCAAGATCAAATTCCATTGGCTCAAGTTTATTGCATAGCAACAGATTCCAGGCGCATACGTTGTTTGAATTCAGGTGTAAGCAGCTCTGTTATTTTATTATAAGGAATAAATAATTCAACCAGGCCATCAGCATACGAGGCTATCTCGTATAAGCCATAGGAGAATGTTATTCCTTTGTTGCTGATGTAAAAATTGTTAGGTACGAATAACTCGTCTGAGAACATCCTTGCACTGAGAGGTTGGCCGGCCTCCAGGTCAAAATGTGTTTTTGCCTCTTTGGTAAGTAGTGCTATCAGTTGCAGGGAATCAACAGTCATAATATCATTCAATACAAGCTGCTTTTTATTTCTCCTGTCAATATTAAGATAGAAACTTCCGAATGAGCCATGCGCCCCACCTGTATATTCATAATGACTGTTATCCAGGACTATTATGTCATTCTCATTGTAAACAACAGCATAACTTATCTCCAGGTCCCAGTTGTTGAAGGCCTCTCCAAGCAAGTGTGGTTCCATGCCTTCGGCGGTGGAACGGTATTGTTCGGTATAGTTGTCTTTGATCTTTTTGATGCAGCCGTTTACATTACCAGTATCGCAGCCCATACTTTTCAGTATCGTTGTGCGCACAAATTCTGTTTGCTCGTCATTGCCTATGGGTAGCAGTACCTGGTACGTGAAATCAGCCCTGGGAGCAGATAAACTGTCGACGAACTGTATTGAATCACGCACCGAAATGATACTGAATCGCTGCATATCATCACGGTAGCTCTCTTTCAGTAATATCGGGTAGGACTTATCTGCCCGCGACCATGTACCCACAATACTATCACGGGATATCTTTATCTGCCACCTAGCAGGCTTATCATCTTCAGCTGCACCGGGGGCACTTTCTGTAAATTCCAATATACCGGCAGCCGGTGCATCGTCGGATGTGAATAGTGATATCGGGATGCCTATTTTTTCGTAATAATAGTCGGCCTGAATTTTGTTTTCGTATTGAACGATGTTTAGCACAACAGGTTGCCCTGCAATCGTGCCGGCATACCTTTTGTATTCTCCCTCACTTATTTCGTCAGCTTCGGTAAATCCTGCATCAGCAATCATCTGCTTATGCACACTAATGGCTGGTTTGTCTTGTCCGCAGCTGAATATCAGCGACGCCAGTACAAGTAAAATAACAGGCTGTTTCATCAGAGAAATTCGATTTGTCATTTTGCATCCAATATAACATTGCCACCTTTGCCGCTACCCATCAAAACGATCTTGGCATTGTCAGATGCTGCAAATTCTTTAAGTGCTTTTATCTGTTCGTATTGCAATTGTTTGTCTGTCAGGTTGGTGGCTATGATACGTTGATAGTCAGCAATGCCTTGTGCTTCTACACGCTTACGTTCTGCTTCTTGTTTTTCTTTTTGCAGTACAAATTCCATTTTCTGCGCTTCCTGCTCTGCATTGATCTTCTGCTCGATGGCTTGCTTCACCGACTGTGGCAATGTAATGTTCCTGATCAGCAGGTTTTCCACCAGCAGTCCTCTCTTGCTGAATTTTTTCTCGATGCTTTCTTGTATCAGGTCCTGGAACTCCTGCCTCTTGGTGGAGTAGAGGGCGACTGCATTGTAGTTTACGGCGTTATCGCGTATCTCAGTACGAGCGATCGGCCGTACTATTTTATCTTCGTAATCAAGCCCAATTTTGTCTATCAGTTCAGGCGCTTCGCCGGGAATCACTTTGTAAAGCACTGTCAGGTCTATGATTACCTCCAGTCCGTCTGCTGAGAGGGTACGTATAGCATCATCACCGCTTCTGTGCCCTTCGTCAAGCGTGCTGCTCATGGTATAGTTCATAGTGCGAATATCTACTTCTATCACTTCCATCAAGGGGTTGATAATATGTAATCCACTGGGCAGTGTACTTTTCTGAACTTTACCAAACAGCTTCTGTACACCTACATGTCCTGCGTCTATTTGCACTACACTGGTCGACAGCGCACCAATAAGCACCAATATAGCGGCAAGCACGCGCGCTACATTGGCAAATGGCAATAGTTTTCTGGCTTCAGGGCCAGCCTTTCCTATCATGAACGAAACTAAAAAAACAATAACTCCTAATACTACCAGTCCCATATTTGATCCAATATTTAATTATATATCAAAAGTACGCATCAGTTTGAACAAATGAATGAAAAGTATAAATAGTTAGTAACATAGTATGCAGTGAATGCTGCCGGGAACAGCATAGCGGCAACCTCAATCAATAATTCCCATCATTTTAATAAGCAAGGTGGCATTGCTGGATGTTGATCCTCCGATTTTCAGCTTATAATCAAATGTTAGTTGTCCGTCTTTTACCTCGCTTTCAAAATGGTAATTGGATATTTTACCCGGGTACTGTTCTGCCATGATACAAAGTCCGGTATCGTGTGTGGCCACAATACCTGTTACATTGCACCCAATAAGTTTTTTGAGGATGGAGGTCGTACCTGATTGTTTGTCAGCAGTATTAGTGCCTCTTAATGGCTCATCTATCAGCACAAGATAAGGTACATCTGTATGTTGTACGGCCTTCATTAAATGTTGTAGGCGTTTAAGCTCTGCTTTGAAATAAGAAACATCATCTTGTATTGAATCAGATATGCGGATAGACGTGAATATTTTGACCAAGGGAATACTTAGTGCTTTGGCTGGTATGGGTGCCCCGGCTTGTGCCAATACTATGTTCACCCCTATTGTTCTGATAAAAGTACTTTTCCCGGTCATGTTGGCGCCGGTAAGCAGGTATATTTTTTCGTCCCTGCCTAATGAGCAGTCATTACCAACGGCAATATCGTGCTTCATTAGCGGGTGCCTAAGGTCTGTAGCTTCTATTATATTGCTTTCGGAGTTTATTACCGGGTATATATGCCCGGGGTGGTTAAAAGCATAGTTGGCATAACTGTTATTTTTGTCTGCCTGCCCTATGTGGCTGAGTGCCAGTATCAGTTTGTCTTTATGTTCCCTGCGCCATTTTTCCAGCTTCAGGGTGCATCTTATATCAAACAGAAACAGGGAGTTGAGCAATGGCCCCACCATCCCATTCTGCCTGTTGTCAAACAGGTTCACCAGCTTTCTAAGCCCGGTTACAGCCGCAAGAGTTCCTGTTGCTTCTTCCTTCATCTTTACCAGCTCAGGATGTTTGAACTCCTGTAACGCTATTTGCACAGAGATAGCTTCTGTTTTATGTACCAGCTTAATGCTGTTGCTCACAAGGTAGTAGGCCACTTTTATCTTTTTCATGTACACGCGATAGGCAATGCCATTAATAGCAAACATGACAATAAGCCCCGGATGTATGGCACCTGTGGTGAAACTGAGGAATAAGAACAATGCCGACAGGATGGGTACTAGTATCGTGGCGACAGCCATGATTTTGTTGCCCAACAATATCTCTTCAGAGTTCAGCCATTGTACAATTTTATCAGCAGAACCTTTCTCTTCGCGTGCCAGTAACCCTGCTATCCTGAAGCTGTGCAGGTAGGCAGGCATGGTAGAAAGCTCTATTGTCAATTCCTGGCGGGTTTTTATCTCTTCGGCTGTCGCAAAAGGCTGCAGTAAAGAATCGGCGAGGGCATCTGCTCCCTGTTCGGTAACAGTACGGTTCAGCATTTGGTATATTGAGCGTGGGCCGAACATATCCAGGTCGAAAGAATATGGATGTTTGGCGCTGATATAACCTCGTCCGTCGGGGAAGGCCTGGATATTGCCTTGCAAAGTATCTTCTTCTCCACGTATGATCTGTATATGTTTTTCATGTTGGAGAATATTGCGTTTTATCTTGTCTTGCTGTTTGATGACAAAAAGTACTGCTGCAAATAAGGCCGCATCAATAAAAGCAAAGTGGGTTCGTCCGGTTGTGAACGTATAATACAAGGCCACTGCCAACCCAAGGATCGCAAGCAACCTCAGCCAGGCAATATTGCCCGCTTGTTTATTGGCTGAAGCCAACCTTTGCTCTGCAAGGTTGAGTTGTTCGGTATAGTATTGTTGCGGTGCAATGCCCATGATCTGTTAAATTGATCCATCAGGGTCAACCCGGTGGGTTGCAAAAATAGGCATATTGCACACAGTATAAGTAATATTTATAGAATAAGATGTTTTACATCTGCAGGCATTTTTTTAACAGCTGTTACCGGTCGATTAATATTCGTATTTGCTCAATTGCTACACGGCCTGGATACTTTTACTACCGGTTATTATTATGTATTTTCATCTAAATAGTTCCGGTATTTGACACGTATTTTATTGCTCCTGTTTTGTTTAATATCTATGCCTGCATGGGCACAAGATCCTTATTACATCAACTATGCCATCGGCGATGGGCTGCCTTCCGATAATGTATATTCCGTGTTTGAAGATGATAATGGCTTGCTATGGTTTACTACTGATGTAGGTGTGGTAAAGTTCAATAGCAAAAGCTTTGAATTATTTAATACCGACGACGGACTGAGTGACAATGAAGTGTTCAGGATAACAAAGGACAGTAAAGGCAGGATGTGGATGCATACCCTGAATGGCAAGCTTTCTTACCTACGTAATGACTCCGTATTCAATGCAGACAATTCGACTATTGCAGCCCAGGTAAGAGGGACGGGATATATTATAGATGTACATGAGCAGAACGGTAAGGTATTCCTCTGCTTCAGAAATGGTGATATATTTATCATAGATAGCACGGATAATGTATCAAAAGTAGAAATTACAAGTGAAGTTGGTAATGATGAAGGACAGGAAGCATTTTTTTATACCTTAAATTCAGAGTCTGTTGTTGGAGTAGGTGCTGAAACATACATAGTTATGCAGCCAGTTTCTCAACCATCGAAAGTATACCACGTAAACAACAGGCATTTTTTCAGTAGTGTGAACCAGGTGTATGTAGTAGATCATGATAGTGTTTTCAATTACCTGGATATTGAGGATGCAATACAAGTCACAGATATCTATTTTGACGGGAGATATACATGGGTATGTTCAAAGAATGGTATCTATAGGTACTTGGGCAAAAAATGCACAGCGCATTTTTTTGCAGGAGACGCCGTGTCGGGTATTATAAAGGACAGGGAGGGCAGCTACTGGGTTACTACGCTTAACAGGGGTGTGTTGTATGTTCCATCTATGCAGGTATTGCAGTTGTTGCCAGGTAAAAAAATAAGCAGACTCGGCGCTCATGGTGGCACTTTGTGGATAGGTGGTTCTGAAAATGACTACTACATAAAAACGGGAGATCAGCTATCGGAAAGACACTTGCCGGCTGACTGGAATATGAACAAGATAAGTAATTTCCGTTTTTACGATGACAGGATATATGTAGTAGCACGATCGGGGCTTGTTGCTATCAGCAATAACAATACGCAAACATTTCAGTTTAATATCAATGATATTCTGGAGGATGATGACCGCATATTCGTCGCTACTACATTTACTGCCAGGATCGACCGCAAAGAATTGACACCCGGGTTACGATACTATATTAACAAGCGAGCAATATTGTGGAAGCGAACAAATGTATTATGCAAAGACAACAACAGTAATATCTGGATCGGTACCAACTTCGGGTTATACCAGTACCATATTCATACTGCTACGCCCGAACTCATCAATATGGGAGATATGTACGATGATTTGTCTGTTTCAATAGAGGATATTTATTATGATGCGGAGCAAAATGTGCTGTTGGTGGCAACTGCTTCAAAGGGACTGCTGTTATTGCAGAACGGAAAAATAATCAGGAAAATAAGAACTGCTGAAGGATTGAATAATAACTCTGTAAATACCATAAAGAAAATAAGAGAACATATTTACCTGGCAGGTACCAACGATGGATTGAACAAAATTGTTTTGGATACAGCTAAGCCCAAGGTATACAATTACAACACAAGGATAGGCATTAGAAACAAGCGGATAAGGGATATAGAAGCAATAGATGGTATTGTATACCTGGCTACAGATGACGGGGTGTTGTATTTCTCGATGCAAGATCTAAAACCGCTGTCTGTACAGCCAATATGCAGCATCCTCGATGTAAGAATAGACAAAAGTAGCTGGAAAGGTGAAAAAATGAATTATAAAGAAAACGATATCAGTATTTCTTTCAATGGAATATCATATATCGATCGGGGCAACCTGCTGTATTATTACCGGTTTACTGATTATGAGTCAAAATGGTACACAACCAAAGAAACCCAGGTCAACTATAAAGACCTGCCTCCTGGCAGCTATACTTTTGAACTATATTGTGTGAATGGATTGGGCAACAGGAGCCCGGTACAGAGTGTTGCATTCGAGATATTGCCCCCTTTCTGGGTGGAGATATGGTTTCGCTTACTATTGGGGCTCGTGCTGGTTGGTCTCATATTTGGTGTAGTCAGATATAGGTTCAAACGACAGGAAGCACGCAATGCAGCGGAAATGGTAAGTATACAGGCAGAGCGGGACAAAGCCAGGTTGGAAACGCAGATGCTCGAACTGGAACAGCGATCATTGCGCATGCAAATGAACCCGCATTTTATTTTCAATGCATTGAATACTATTAAAGGATATTATACGGAAGGGAACGATGTAAAGGCAAGCAGTTATATTTCTAAGTTTTCCCGGCTATTACGTATGATACTTGAAAATGAGGGACAAAATACAACATTGGAAAATGAAGTGGCCATGCTGAAATTATATCTCGACCTGAACAAGATTCGATACCAGGATAAGTTCAGCTATGAGATCCAGGTGGATAAAGAGTTGATACAATCAGATATAATGATACCAAACCTTTTATTACAGCCTCTTGTTGAAAATGCCCTGATACACGGTTTGGCCAATAAAGAGGAACATGGACATCTTCTGGTGTCTTTCAACAGGTCGGCGCATAAAATGATTTGTACTGTGCAGGATGACGGCATCGGTCGTGCTGAAGCTGCCAGGCAAAAAGGCAGGGCATTGCATCAGTCCAAAGCATTGTCGATAGTAAAAGACCGTTTACGACTATTCAGCTCGCGCAGCACATTAGACATATACGACCTGGAGCAGGATGGGCAACCGGTGGGGACAAAAGTGGTAATTGCAATACCAGTTTAAACAGTATAATATGAGAACACTATTAATTGATGATGAACAACAAGCTATCTCTGCACTAAAAGCAGAGATAATATACCATTGCAAAGATCTGGATATTGTGGGTGAAGCCCGAAGTGTAAAAGAGGCTGTAAAACAGATACTAGCACTGGCTCCCGAATTGATATTTCTTGATATTCAATTGCTGGATGGTACGGGTTTTGATATACTTGATGCGGTAAAAGGACACCAGGTCAAGGTAATTTTTACCACTGCATTCAGCCAGTATGCTATCAAAGCTATCAAGTTCAATGCACTGGATTACCTGCTGAAGCCTATTGATGCAGAAGAGTTGGTTGAGGCCGTGAAACGTGCTGAAGCAGCGGCACCACAAGGCGTACAGTTGGATGTGCTGAAACGTCAGCTGGATATTATACGCATGGGTGATAAGAAGATAGTGCTGAAAGATAGCCGGTCGATGTATATCATTAAAGTAGCAGAGATAGTTCGTTGCGAAGCACATGGAGCTTATACCGATGTTTTTACCCTTACTGAACCCAAAATAACTATCAGCAAATCACTAAAGGAGTTTGAGACCATGCTGGAAGATTACGGTTTTTTCAGGACACATCATTCTCACCTTGTAAACCTGCACCTGGTGAAAAAAGTAGACAAAGCTGACGGTGGAACCCTATACATGCAGGACGGTACACAGATACCTATATCACAACGCAAATGGGAACAGGTGATAAGATTGATAGCAGATAAATAGGCGGTATATTCTATTGCTGCTTTATAATTAGTTCTTGTTTTTTTAGAATATAATGTCAATGAAAAAGCCCCTGCATGATTGCAGGAGCTTTAAATAACTAGTCTCAAAAAAGTGGAGCCGGCGGGATTCGAACCCGCGTCCAAACATATGCCCGATAAGCCTTCTACATGTTTATTCCGGAATTTGATCTCGGATAACCGTCGGAACCGGACGAACCTGGTGTTATCCTATCTGCTTAATTTTCATCGCCCGTACGCAGCTACGGGTGACTATCCTGTTGAAGGATGAGTTAGGCGGCAGGAGCGTCAACAGGCAAAAGCCCGTCTGCGGCCAAAATGGTTACACTAATCTCTGATTAGGCAGCCATGGCGTAATTAGATTCGCCATTTAAAAAGTCGGGTATTCAGATTTACGTGCTAATTACACAACGCACGACATGCTTACTTAACCTGCCCTATGCTGTCAAAACCAGTCGGCCCCGGTATAAGTGTATTTTTCAAAGAGCTAACTGCAAAAATACGAAACATCAACGGATATAAACTGTTAATTTCGGCACGAACATTTGAAACCTGTATATTGTTAAGCTACTGATGTTGTACATAGCCTGCGATCCCATATACGCACACCCTCTGCCTGAAGGGCATCGTTTTCCGATGCTCAAATACGAGCTGATACCGCAGCAGTTGATTTACGAGGGAGTAATAGATGAAACAGAACTGTACGCCCCGGCTATGGCCTCAGAGCATGATATATTGCTTACCCACAGTGGTGACTATTGGCGCAGGATGAAGAACCTGCAGCTTACAACAAAGGAAATGAGGGCCATCGGTTTCCCGCTCTCAGCACAACTGGTAGAAAGGGAAGCCCGCATCATGCAGGGAACAATTGACTGCGCTCTGCACGCATTAAAGCATGGAGTAGCGTTGAACGTGGCAGGAGGCACGCATCATGCCTTTGCAGATAGGGGAGAGGGCTTTTGCCTGCTGAATGATTTTGCTGTGGCTGCCAACTACCTGCTGCACCATAAGCTGGTAAAACAAGTGCTGGTAGTAGATCTGGATGTACACCAGGGCAATGGCACGGCAGCATTGTTCAGGGATAGGCCCGAGGTGTTTACTTTTAGTATGCATGGTGAACGCAACTATCCATTTCATAAGGAGGCAAGCGATCTGGATATAGGACTACCTGAAGGTATGACCGGTGAAGAATATCTTGATCTGTTGAATGATACATTGCCGGCTTTGCTCAATAAAATAAAGCCTGATATTGTGTGCTACCTGTCAGGAGTAGACGTGTTGGAGACGGATAAGTTCGGCAAGCTGAAACTTAGCATAGAAGACTGTGCGGCCCGCGATGAGGTGGTATTCCGCAATTGCAGGACGAATAATATACCCGTTGCCGTAGCTATGGGTGGAGGTTATTCTCCCGATATCAGGCATATAGTTACGGCCCATTGCAATACATTCCGCCTTGCGAAATCTATTTGGGAAATGTAAACAGGTATGCTATTTCTGGAAAAGTCTGAAGATGTCTAAACCATTAGCGTACAGCATCAGGCCAAGCAGCAATACTAACCCTACGGTTGTGGCACGTTCCATTACCTTGTCGCTCACCTGCCTGCCCGACAGCATTTCGAACAACAGGAATATCACGTAACCACCATCCAACCCCGGTATAGGCAACAGGTTCATCACAGCCAGTATGATAGATACCAGTGCGGTCAACATCAGGAAGTCCTGCCAGTCAAATACAGGGGAGAACAGCTTACCAAAGCTCACTAACCCACCCAGACTTTCTGAGGCTTTTATCTCTTTGGATGTGAACAATAACTTCAGCTGCCTGCCGTAGTTGCCTACCTGGGCGAAAGTATAAGAAAAACCTTTGCCTATAGCCTCGAAGAAGCCGTATTTGATGGTTTTAGTCTCAAAGAAGCGGGACAGGTCACCCACTGGTTGAAAGCCCAGTATCTTAGATTTAGGTACGTTTCCAGACAGTGTGGTAATAGCATTATCACGTACAACTGTTATCGCAATCGGTTTACCCACATTCTCCTTTTTGAAGTCTTCAAATTCATCAAAGAAGTGAATAGGAGTGCCGTTCACGGCAATTACACTGTCTCCTGCTTTCAATCCCATCTTTTCAGCTTCAGATTTGGCGCTCACGTTGTCTACAATCAGTGGAATACGTTGAGAAATGAAAGTGTTCCTTTCTCTTTTGATAATAGAGTGAATAGTGCCTTCAGGTATAGCTATTTCCATAGGCACACCATCGCGCGTCACCTGTATAGACTTAGCCTCATCAAATATCATTTCGCCAACTATCTTGTTGAATCGATCAACAGGTTTACCTCCTACACCGGTTATCATATCACCATCCCTCAAGCCGATACTTTCTGCCACGCTGTCTACAGCAATACCATATTTTGCATTTTCTGTCGGAAGGTACTCTTCTCCCCAAGCGCCAAATATGAATGCATAAATGGCCATGGCTGTTATCAGGTTCATGATAATACCACCCAGCATGATAAACAGGCGTTGGTAGGCTTTTTTCGAACGGTACTCCCACGGCTTTGGCTCCTCTTTCATGGCTTCCTTATCCATGCTTTCATCCACCATGCCGGCTATTTTCACATAACCTCCCAGCGGGAACCATCCCAGTCCGTACTCTGTATCTCCTTTTTTCTTTTTGAACAGTGAGAAGTTGAGAATATTAGGGAAAGGGAACAGGAAATCGAAGAAAAGGTAGAACTTTTCGACCCTGGTCTTGAAAACCCTGGCAAAAAAGAAGTGCCCGAATTCATGTAATAGTATAAGTATAGAGAGGGCTGCGAAAAGCTGAAGTGCCTGTATCGCTCCGCCTGACATTAATAGTATGGTATTCAATTGCATGTTCAAAATTAATATTTAAGAAGCCAACTGGCTTTTCTTTACCAGGCCTGCGGCAAATGCCCGGGCCTCTTCATCGCTATGCTCATATTCTTCAAGGGTAGGATGTTCTATAAATGCTATTTGAGCCATAGTCTGTTCTATTATATCACTCATTTCAATAAAACTCACCTTGTTATGAAGAAAGGCGTCAACAGCTATTTCATTGGCTGCATTCATAATACAGGGCAGGTTACCTCCCTTATACATCGCATCCTTTGCGAGTGCAAGATTACGGAAAGTTTTATAATCAGGCTGCTCAAATGTGAGCGAACTATAATCTTTAAAGTCAAATCGCTTGAAATCGTTCTTTAACCTGTGTGGAAATCCTATCGCATACTGTATGGGCAACTTCATGTCCGGTAACCCCAGTTGGGCCTTCAGCGAACCGTCCCTGAACTGTACCAGTGAGTGGATAATTGATTGCGGGTGTATGATGACATCAATTTGGTCATTCTGCAGCCCGAACAGCCACTTGGCCTCGATCATCTCCAACCCTTTGTTCATTAACGTTGCACTGTCTATGGTTATTTTAGCACCCATGGTCCAGTTAGGATGCTGGAGGGCATGGCTGGCCTTTACATTGACCAGGTAATTGGGTTTGCGGCCTATAAAAGGACCGCCAGAAGCGGTGAGTATTATTTTTTCTACACTGTCCAGATCTTCGCCAACCAGGCACTGGAAAATGGCTGAATGTTCACTATCCA
Organism: Chitinophagales bacterium; assembly: GCA_020636495.1. Lineage (NCBI taxonomy): Bacteria > Pseudomonadati > Bacteroidota > Chitinophagia > Chitinophagales > Chitinophagales bacterium. Next base: position 1,012,530 of record JACJXQ010000008.1, read on the forward strand.
CAGGTATAATACCGGCCCTTTTCTCTCTTGCCAGTTGCATCACCAGTTCACCGGCAACTACAAGCGTTTCTTTATTGGCCAGGGCTATTGTTTTGCCTGCTTCTATAGATGCCATGGTAGAGGATAATCCTGCAAACCCTACAATAGCTGTCAATACCATATCTACACTATCCCATTGCACTACATCGTTAAGTGCTTTCCTGCCCGAATATACTTTTATAGGATACAGGCTCAAGGCAGATTTTACATGTTCGTATTTCGACTCGTCTGTAATGACTACTACGTTTGGCCTGAATTTTTTGGACTGGTCGATCACCAGTTCGGCGTTGCTGTGTGCGCTTAATACCTCAGCCTGAAAAAGTTCAGGATGTGCTGCTATTACTTCCAGCGCCTGCGTACCTATGGAACCGGTGCTGCCTAAAATGGCCAATCGCTTCATGCTACCTTATCTTGTGATGTATTATGCTCAGTATCGTTTCCAAAACTAAGCCTGTTAAGGGTTATTTCATAAAATATACCTCGGTTTTTCTCAAAACCTTAACTATATCCGGCAGGTATAAGCAGACTCGCCGGATACTGATGCACCGGTTGAAAAATTAAGGCCTTTAAAAGAAGATCATGTAGATTTTGTCGATAGCTATTTTTTTGTCAGTTTCTGAATACAGTAAATTCAAAGGGGCGCCAACTACTCTCCTGTTTCTTATGTGCCTGGGGTGTTGACAAATCTTCAACCTGGTTGCGGTAAACATTCAAAAGTTCAGTAACATTTTCAACATGTTGCTGATTATCCACCTTGCTCACCAGCAACATTAACCCATCAACGTTACCGTCAAAGTTTTGTTGCCAGCTCTCGGCTACTTTTGTAGTTACCAGCAATTCGCGTGTAGTTTGCTTCATGTGGCATCTTTTTAGTTAATAATACTTAGTATGAATATAATGATTTTTTTTGCTGAAAGGAATAGCAAAAAAATCATATGTGGGATACTGTGAATATAAGATCCGCCCATTGACATGCAAATAAGTTACGAGTCATTTTTAGTTATATATTAAGAAAATGTTAGGCTCGTCTAATTTGCATCAAAAGCCTTATTTATATGGCCCAAAAAGGAGTAATCCAGTATCATGAAAACACGCTTTTAGGTTGATTGTCAATTGTATGTTTTTTGTGATTATTTGAATCAGTATTCCCTTTGCGCTTTTTTGATATATATAACTGGAGGGAGGTATGGTACAGGCAGTATTCTGGATATATAACTTATGAGATCAAAAAAAAGTCAGAAATATTTAGCAGGCAAACTAAAAAAGGATGAAAGGAAACCGAAAAAGTGCAATTCGTTTATATTAATAGAATTGTGTCATATACGGGTAACGCTCTTTGTACAGTGATTTTACTTTGTTCATGATGGTATTTCTGAAGGTTTCTATGTTGCGTCTCTCAATTGCAGAAATGAATATACAGTTACCTTCAGTGATGGTTTCCCAGCGGTCGGTTAGTTGTTTCAGCAGATCTTTTTTTACTTCCTCATCCAGCCATGGATCAAACACTTTTTCTTCATACAGGTCCATTTTGTTAAACACAGTAATGATAGGTTTGTCAAAAGCTTTCAGTTCCTGAAGGGTTTTGTTCACCACAGCCATCTGGTCTTCATAGTTCGGGTGCGAGATGTCGACTACGTGTAGAAGCATATCTGCTTCGCGCACCTCGTCTAGTGTGCTTTTGAAGCTTTCTACCAGGTGGTGGGGTAGTTTGCGAATGAAGCCCACCGTATCGCTAAGCAGGAAGGGTGTTTGCTCATATACGATCTTGCGGGTGGTGGTATCCAGTGTAGCAAATAGCTTGTTCTCCGCAAATACTTCCGATTTGCTGAGCAGCGTCATGATGGTGCTTTTGCCCACGTTGGTGTATCCTACCAGTGCTACTCGAACATAAGTCCCACGCTCTTTACGCTGCGTCTCACTTTGTTTATCTATAGCTGCCAGTTTTTTGCGCAGCACGTTTATCTTATCCTTTACCAGTCGGCGGTCTGTTTCTATCTCTGTTTCTCCCGGCCCTCTTGAGCCTATACCTCCTCCCTGGCGTTCCAGGTGTTTCCACATGCCACGCAGGCGGGGCAATATGTATTGATATTGCGCCAGCTCTACCTGTGTTTTGGCCTGTGCCGTTTGTGCTCTTGCTGCAAAGATGTCCAGTATCAGGTCACTGCGGTCAATGGTTTTTATGTTGAGTACTTTCTCAATATTGCCTATCTGCGCACCACTCAGCTCATCGTCAAAAATAGCCAGCTTGATGCCTTTAGAATGCACATAGTCACGTATCTCCTCCAGCTTGCCCTTACCTACAAAGGTCTTGTTGTCGGGGTGTATCAGCTTTTGGGTGAATGTCTTTACGGCCCTTGCCCCGGCCGTTTCGGCAAGAAAAGCCAGTTCAGCCAGGTATTCCTGTGTTTGGTCCTCGGTCTGGTGTTTGTGCGATACACCCACCAGTACGGCAGGCTCCTCGTTGACTATGTTCTTTTTTTCGATCATTCAGTTACAGATAACAAAGCCATCCCGCCGTGGCGGAATGGCTTATGCAAAATTAGTGTATTTATTGGTATTACTCCTAAATGCTGGTTTTTTCGGTTGCCTGGTATGCCTTTACATCAAGTATGGAAAAGAAAGCCATCATTTCATTTTTAGTCTGTAGATGGCTCAGCGCATTTTGAAATGAAACTTTGTCTTTCCATCCTATTAACACGACATTATTACCTGTATTTACGTCAATATATTCGCAATCGAATACGTGACCCGGACAGGCAGCTACTAAACGGAAAAAGTCGTCTCTTCGATCATTAAAATCGGCCTTGTGGCCATCTTTGGGCCTTCTTATGGCTACTTCTACTACTGAGGACTTTTGCAGGTTGTTGATTATTTCTTCTTCAGCAACTTCAACTGGTTTTGTCAAAGCGAAGGCTTTCATGTCGAAAGTTGAAAAGAAGGCATTTGCCTCCGCTGTTTGTAGCAGTTTTTCTGAAATGTTTGTGACTACTTCAGCAGATTCATAAATGGTCGTACCAACGAGTACTTCCGTATCATCAGCGCCTGGCATTGTAAAGAATGATTCAAACTCACAATCAAGAATAATCCCATCATTTTTTTTCAGGAGATCAATGAATTTTTTGCGTGATTCAATGAATTTTTCCAGCATGCCGTTTTTTACTTTTCTTATGGCTATTTCCTGTATCATTACTATTTGAGTTTATTTAATGATTTAATGGCTAAAAATTCGGGTACTATAAAAAATATTAACCATGATGCTGCTATTGCTACCCATGGTAATGGTAAGGCGTGGGTTGATATGATTACGAGTATATCTTGTATTTCAATAATTATTCTGCCTGTAAACAGGAAGAGATAGAACGAAATGTCTTTTTTTACAAGGCACATTGCTGCTAAGACACCGAAAGCTAGATTTCTTGCGCCAAACATACCGGTAATGGTAGATACTTCGGAGAAGTCAATTTTAATATTCGAGAACATAATACCCGGCGCAAAATAGCCGATAGCTGCTGCACCAAACCCTAATAGCGCTAAAAATATTGTGTAGTATGTTATCCATCTTGGTATGATTACTATGTTGTTCATAACTATTTTATTTTAGGTTGTACGCAAATTGGCTTGCTACTATGTTAAATGTTTGAAAGTAATTTTGAGTAACTGTCTCTTTAGTCACGGTACCGGCTATTTTCATAAAAGATTCTTTGTTTTGATAAACAGTCATGCCTACCGTAAGACCTTCGGTGTCTTTGCCTCGTACGACTTTAAACTCATAACTTTCCAGAACACCCGGTTGAGCAGAAAGTAGTTTCACAAATTCTTTTCGGTATTTGTTGAACTCATCTTCTTTGCCCTTGTGTACGCGCCTTACCGCTACTTCTACTATCTGCCCTTCTTTTTTGCCAAACTTAGAAAGGTCGAATTGTTTTCCTTCCGTTTGCTGTACGAAAACATAAGCTTTAAGGCTCATAACCCCGGCAAATTCACTAAACAGGTTCTGTATCTCCGGCATAGCCTGGATTGCGCCAACAGTGTTCATAGATTCATACTGAGTCATACCAATAAATACTTCATTTGTATCAGGCTGTGGCATGGCATAGAAGGATTTAAACTCACGGTCGTTGGTAACTCCTTTTTGTGCTGTCAATACATTGATGAACTTGTCCCTCTTGTTTTCGAAAGTTTTTACATTATTATTATTTACCGAACGTATGGCGATCTCGTAAACAGGAGACTTTGCAGTATCTGCATCCTTTTTGCCGTAGATGCTTAACAGGGCAAGAATGATTGCTGTAGTAATAGTCAATAACTTTTTCATTGAAATATGCTTTTTGTTATCGCAAATTTCAATCAGTAAATTGACTGATTATTATCACTTTGACTGTATAATATTCATTTTGAAAACTCCCTGCGAAAATCCAACGGAGTAAGGGTTGTGGACCGTTTGAAAAACCTGTTAAAGTTCGACTGGCTTGAAAAGTTGAGCGACAAGGCAATTTCGGATATATCTTTTTGCGAGAATATCAATTCTTTCTTTGCTTCTAAGATCAACCGTTCTTTTATCAGCTCAGAAGCAGACTTTCCAAAATACTTTTGGGAAAGGTTGTTTAAGTACGTCTTACTAACTCCAATTTTCGTGGCAAACTCATCCACTGTTTTCAGCGTAAGTATATTGTTTTCAAGCAGGTATTTAAACTTTAGTGCTTTGCTATTTGAAATGGCTTGTTTGAATGTGTTGTATACTCCCCCGTAGTACCTGTTTAATTTGCAAAGCAGCAGGTATAACGAGGAGCGCAGGATATGCTCACTATCGTTATCTATATTCTTTATTTCATGGTGAATTTCGCGGGCCAGAAATTCAAGTTCGCTGAACTCGTTTGCCGATAGTGATAGTGTAGCCGGTTTGTTCAAGCCATGAAAGAACTCAAATTTGTAAATGAAGAATTTCTCGTTGAAAAAGTATTCTAAAAAATCACCTTCGAAAAACACCCATATAGCCTCTTCAAATTTACTATTTCCTATGTCGGTATATGTTCCTGGAGAGATAAAAATGAACATATTGTCAGCAACGGATAGTGTGCTGTGCCCTATCTTAATTTGTCCTTTACCTTTCCTGATACATCCCATTATGTAGAAGTTAGGCACTGCAATGTTTACATCCCTGTCAAAATCAGACATGTCAGCAGTGTCTATAAGCAGTTCTTTGCCGTACTTTATTCTGTCGAACTTTAGCTTCTGCATTGTGATAAGTAAACATACATATTTATCGACAAGTTTGCATGTGATAATGTGTCATGTGTTTTAGGCGATTGTTTCTATTCAATTTTTAGTTTTTGGAGGCATGAATTTTATGATCGTCGGTTTCATACATTACTATCCTGTTCCGTTAATGCATCTGAATTTGCGTAATGTATGACTACACCAAACGTTCCTGCTCGCGTAGCCAGCGCTCTGGAATATCGCCCATCGCAGCCGTCTGGTAGTCTTTGTAAGAGCAGGGTATATATGAGCCATCAGGCATCATCATCCACCACCTGTTGGTGCGTTTGCTCTTCAGAAAAATGCTGTCATTGCCCGAAAATGCCAGGTTAAAGCTAAAGTATTCATCGGTCTCGGTAAGTGCAGCTTCACTTTTACGCACCCGGCACCCATCAATAAAATACCACACCATCTGGGCTATCTGCTTAGCGGTCATATTGTGCATATCATGGTCATGATCGTAGCCGTATATGCCCATAGAAGTAAGCTTACTGGCCATACCGGCAAAGCGTGCCAGCAGGCAGGCCTCATCACCCGTAAAGCCATTGGGCGAGCCATTGATATTGGCAGGCGCAAAGCTGTGCATAATGGCTGAGATGTCGAAGCTGTACAGGTGGCTTGACCTGAGTACGGGTTCCATATCCTCCATATGCTCGCGCACAACACCTACGCGGTAGAAGTCGAAACGTAATTTATCCAGCGTTTCCAGTATTTTGGGGTGTACATAATAGCTCTGGAAACCAATGTGGTTATAATGGCGGATAAAGTTGGGCTGCCCGGTCAGCATGTCCATCAGGAAACTGCGGGCATTCACCTCTTCAGCATCGTCCATATCTATCAGCATATCAGTCACAGTGGCGTGTATTACCTGCTCTGTTTTTTTGAACGCCTCGTATTGCTGCATGGTCAGGTCGTGCGGACCGCCCAGTACCAGTACTATTTTCCCGGCCTGGCGAAGTTCGGTCAGTACGGTTCTCAGGGCCGCAAGTGTGTCTCTTTGCCTGGCTCCTTGTAGTATATTACCGGCATCAGCTACCTTTACTGACCCATGCCAGCCATACATACGGTACAACTCTTCGCGTATGGTGTCAGGGCCGCTATTGTCTGCTGAGTTATCATAGCCCCCGCAGCCTACTATTATTATGTCGGCATCTTCCCAGTCAAAATCGTCGCCTATGGCATAGCTGATGTTGGCTCCTAACTGGGCGGGCTCGTAGCTGCCTTCTGGCACGGTTTCAATAAAATGTTGCTCTGTAAAAAACTGTCTCAGGTCCTGCATATGTTGTATTGAATTGCGGCTAAGATAATTAATTGTTGGTTGCCCGGATAGTTTAACTATTTCCCCGTTCCTGTCCGATCTGTTAAATTAATCCGGTAAGGGCATTGTATAATTTATTTCTGTTTTAATTTTATACTTTTGGCACTTCTATGGCAAGCGGAAAGAAAGCGAAACCCTCATATATCTATGCTATTATAGGCATTTCCCTGGTATTGTTCCTGCTGGGTACACTGGGCTGGCTGGTGCTCAACGGTCGTACGCTGACACGTGTGTTTAAAGAAGACGTACAGGTGGAGGTAATACTACACGACAATACCCGCGATGAGATGATGCTGAAACTGGCCGCGGTTCTGGAAGAACAACCTTTTGTTAAGAAGACGACGGTTATTACTAAGGAAGAAGCCGCCGAAAAGTTCTTTTCAGATGGAGGTGAGGATTTTACAGAATTACTGGACTTCAATCCGCTGTATTCTTCTATTGTACTTAACCTGAATGCTGCCTATGTCAACCCGCAAAGCCTGGACGAGATTCGCCAGTTTGTTATGCAGAGTAATATTGTGCGCGATGTGTCTTATCCTAATGTGATTGTAGACAATATGAACAGCAATTTTCAGAAGATAGGTCTCATATTGGCAGTAATAGCTTTGTTATTATTTATTGTGGTAGTGATACTGATAGATAATACTGTACGTTTGGCTATGTTCAGCAACCGTTTCCTGATCAAGACCATGCAGATGGTAGGAGCTACCCGCTGGTTCATTACCCGCCCATTCGACCGCAGGGCTATACTTAACGGGCTTATCAGTGGTGTGGTAGCCATGATCGGGCTTTGGGTGGTCATAGCTTTTGCCGAAAAGATGTTACCGCCATTAATGATCTTACATGATACGTCTTCCATTATATTACTTATGGCAAGTATGATCATTTTAGGTATACTTATTTCATTTGTCAGCACGCATCGCTCCGTACTCAAGTACCTGAAGATGCATGTTGACGATCTTTATTAAATTTGTTCAGTAATACTTTATTATTATGTCTGCAAACAAGAATACAAATACTCCACAGGCCGGTAGCAACGGCCAGAACTTCCTTTTTGATAAAAGCAACTACATCATGATGCTGGCAGGGGTAGTGCTGGTGGTTATCGGTTTCATGTTGATGTCCGGTGGGAAAAGCGAAGATCCAACCCAATTCAACTATTCAGAGATCTATAGTACTACACGCATCACAATAGCACCGTTGATGATACTGATAGGCTTTGCTATTGAGATATATGCTATAATGAAAAAACCGGCTACAAAAGCTGAGTAATAAGATTACCATAAGATAATGAACAAAAAAGCCGCCCGGTATACACCAGGCGGCTTTTTATATGTTGTTTGCTCGTTATTTATATTTTCCAGTCGTCAACACTGTCGTCGTCGTTGGTAGATGATACTACTGATGTTTCAGAGGCAACAGGCTCATTGCCCGCGGCGTCATCACTATCATCATCATTGCTTTCTGCAACAACGCTATGGTTGCTGTTTGATTGCTCGTTAGTGTTGGCACGAGGCGTGTAATTACCATCAGCATTTTCGTCATCGTCGTGGTTGAACGCATCGAAGTCGAAATCAGGCATCAGGTCAGTTTTTACATAATCAACGGTTTCTGTCAGTGCAGCTATGAATTTATTGAAGTCTTCCTTGTACAGGAACATTTTATGACGCTCATATCCGTTGTCATCAAACCTTTTCTTGCTTTCAGTGATGGTGATGAAATAGTCATTGCCACGGGTTGCACGCACATCAAAGAAGTAAGTTCTTCTTTTTCCTGCCCTGATGCGTTTGCTGTAAATACTCTCGTTGTTACGGTTGTCGCCAAAGTTTTTGTTTTCGTACGCCACAGTTCTTTTTGTTTAAGTTTAATGTTTAGAGTAGTAACAAAAATAATTAAGATAGCCCAGTATCCAAATCTTTGCTATTACTGAAATTTTACCTGTATTTCCCCACAAGATATATTTTTTATCCATAATTACTAAATGGTTGCAGGTTTTAAAAAGGGGGATTTATTCTTTTTTAATCAACAAATATGATGACAGTTGTAATGTTTTCGCTCTGCTTTTTATAAATGTTGCATTAAGCGTGCAATCAACCAGGCATTCAGGTTCTTAATAGCATCCCCTATCCTCCATGTTGCCCTGTTGCGTTTCTCTACATAGTTAGATACAGCCCTTATCTGTGCAAATGGCACACCTTCCTGCAGGCATACATAGTGGAATGCTGCCCCTTCCATACTTTCCATTGTGCAGTTGTATCGTTCAATGAGTTCCTTGGTGCTTGTTTCGCTTCCTGTAACGGTATTGATCGTCAGGGCGCTTACTGCCGGCAGGTCAATGTTCCATTTCGCGGTGTCAATAGGATTGGATAATATTTTTCCTGAGAACGGGGATTCGTCAGGCTTTGCCAGGCCCAGGTCAAAAACGTCTATGAACAGGTCGCCATCTTCAGCCCCGAGGTCGGCCATACGGTCAGAATCTATGAAAAGTACCTTGCCAAGCGGAATATTACTGTCGAAACAACCACCTATCCCGGCCTGTATTACCAGGTCGTAATTGTTTGCGGCCAGCAATTTTGTGAGGTAATAGGTGGTTGCTACCATTCCGATACCGGTCACTGCAAACTGTATTTGTGTGCCTCCAAGACTAAAAATGCCCGGTTTTTCCTCTGTTGCAATAGTGGCTATTTGTTTTATTGATAGGGCTATTTCAGCCCCTGTGGCTGCTATCACCAATATTTTCATGTTACAAATAACAACAATTTTGCGTAAAAGCTCCAGTAAACCTAATTTTACACCATAATTTAAAAAAGACAATGGTTTACCTGACGCGAGTGGAGCATTTTAATGCAGCCCACAAATTGTACAACGAGAGTTGGAGTGATGAGAAGAACATGGAAGTCTTCGGTAAATGTGCTAACCCAAACTGGCATGGCCACAACTATGACCTGTTTGTAACCATTAAGGGTGAGCCGCACCCTGAGACCGGTTTTGTATTCAATGCTAAAGAACTGGGCGTACTGATAAATAGGGTCATAGTAGATAAGGTTGACCACCGCAATCTGAACCTGGACGTAGACTTTATGAAAGGCAAATTTGCCAGTGCAGAGAACTTCGCTATCAGTATCTGGAATGAGCTGAAACCTCACATCGAGGAAGCGGGTGCGCAATTGCACTATATTAAATTACAGGAAACACCCCGTATCTACGTTGAGTATTACGGATAACATTTAGCACATGTCTTATAAAAAAACAGAAGAGTTTAGCCCGGAAGCTACGGCTGTACTTATAGAGAACTATCGCTCCGTAGTAGAGCAGGTGGGCGAAGACCCTGAACGCGAGGGATTGCTCAAAACCCCTGAACGTATTGCAAAAGCCATGCAGTACATGACTCAGGGCTATAATATGGATGCCAAAGCGATACTGAACTCTGCTAAGTTTCATGAGGCGTATAGCGAGATGGTTATTGTAAAGGATGTAGAGTTGTATTCCATGTGCGAGCATCATATGTTGCCATTCTTTGGTAAAGCACATATTGCTTATATACCTAACGGCGTAATAACAGGCCTGAGCAAGATAGCCCGTGTGGTAGACTGCTTTGCCCGCAGGCTGCAGGTGCAGGAGCGTATGACCCACCAGATACTGGACGTAATACAGGAAACCCTGAATCCGCAAGGTGTAGCAGTGGTTATAGAAGCCAAACACTTATGTATGATGATGCGTGGTGTGCAGAAACAAAACAGCACTACAACAACATCTGCTTTCAGCGGACAATTTGAAAAAGCTGAGACAAGGGCTGAGTTCATGAAACTTATTTCATCTGATCTTTATTAAGCAGGAAAAAACAATTTTCTGCTTATCTTTGCCCACCTTTAAAAAAAGGTAGTTCGGGACGTAGCGCAGCCCGGTAGCGCACTTGCATGGGGTGCAAGGGGTCGCTGGTTCGAATCCAGTCGTCCCGACAGAACAGGAAATGGGTATCTCTTAAGAGATACCCATTTTTATGCATATTATTGTTATGTGATAATATACGTATACATATTATTCAGCCGGTCTCTACAAAAGTATTATGCAGGTATCAGCGATGATGTGCAGAAAAGACTCAGGGAACATAATGCTGGCAAGGGAAAGTTTACTTCAAAAGGAATCCCATGGGATTTGATCACAACAATTAAATGCTTGTCAAGGAGCGAGGCTATGTTGCTTGAAAAGAAAATAAAGAAAAGGGGCATTAAAAGATACCTGGAAGATAATATAGAATAGTAGTGTATTCCGGTAGCGCATCCCGCCATGGCGGGAGGGTCGCTGGTTCGAATCCAGTCGTCCCGACTGAACGGGAAAAGGGTGTCTCATTTGAGATACCCTTTTTTATTTCCTGCAATTCTTTAATTTGCTATATCAAAACGGGATGTAGCGCAGCCCGGTAGCGCGCTTCGTTCGGGACGAAGAGGCCGCTGGTTCGAATCCAGTCATCCCGACCTCAAAAAAAGCTCAACTATGCGTTGGGCTTTTGTGTTTTATCAGTATCTCAACCCTTATTTGTGAACAACCTGTACAAAACATATTGATAACCTGTTGATATAACTTAATAGCAACAATAGGGTAATAAATGGTTAACAATCAGGCAAAATGATGGTAATACAGGGATAATACTTTTACACTGAAGCAGGACACACGACTTCACCATGAGTTCATACATTCTACGATTTAGGTAACAATAGCTCTCCTTGTTCAGGGATAGCTATTTTTTTATAGTGCTGTCCATGAAGTATGTTTTTATATAGCGCACTTCTATCTGTGTATTCATAGGTCCCACTCTTTTTGCAGATACACGGGCGTAGTCTTTGAAAGTATCACTACCGGCAAAGTAAAATCCGGCAATGTAAGAATAAGGTATGTCATCAAGCTTTATGGCTGGTGTTATCTCCCTGTCCAGTTTGGGGTAGGCCAGGAGGGTATGTGCCTCATTGGGCCCATAGGCGGCATCCAGGGCATAGTATCCTTCGTTGCTCGAATCAGTTGATGATATAATGACAGAATAATAAAAGTCATTCAGCCCATCCTCTTCTATAGGTGTGCTGTCAGCGGCTACAATTGTTCCCGCTATGGGTGCGTAAAAATGATTCGTCGTAGTGTTATCGGTGGGTGTCCTACCACCGCATGCAGCAAGCAGTATAAGGCTTGTGAATAGTAAACTGTATTTCATGCCGTGCAAAAGTAGGGTTTAGGCTAATTATTCCTTACCCAAAGGGGTGATTTTAGTTGCACTGTTTTTAATACTGCCGCGAATGCCCTACTTTTAGCCCGCAACATAATTTTTTATTCAGATATGAAAAAATGGACTCTGCCCGTTATCGCTATAATGGGTGCGCAAATGTTTATGACAGCATGTAATAATGGTGGCAGTGAAAAACCTGCAGAGGCAAAAGAATTCCAGGTGGAGGCAGAACAATTTGCCGATCTTAAAGTGTTACGCTACCAGGTGCCCGGTTGGGAAGAGCTGAGCGCGCAACAGAAAGAGCTTGCGTACTACCTGTACGAAGCGGCACTGTGCGGACGTGATATAATATACGACCAGAAAAGTAAGTATGGCATCATGCTGCGCAAAACACTGGAAGCAGCTTACGGTTCTTATAAAGGAGATAAGAACAGTGAAGACTGGAAGAAGTTCGAAGAGTATTGCGGACGTTTCTGGTTCAGTAATGGTAACCACCACCATTATGGTAATGAGAAATTCGTACCTGCATGTGACGCTGCATATTTTGCTGAAGTAATTAAGAACAGCGATGCATCGCAACTGCCACTGAACGAAGGTGAAACGGTTGAGGCTTTTGTAGAGCGTGTAACGCCTATCGTTTACGATATGAGCATCGAGCCGAAAGTGGTTGACCTGCGTCCTGATGTAGATAATGTCGTTATGTCTTCAAACAACTTCTACGAGGGTGTTACGCAGAAAGAGGTTGAAGATTACTATGATCAATTTGACACGAAATGTGATGCTCCGAGCTGGGGTTTGAACAGTAAGGTTGTGAAAGAAAATGGAAAGGTAGTTGAAAAAGTATGGAAAGTAGATGGTATGTATTCTCCGGCTATCGAGAAGATCGTATACTGGTTAGAGAAAGCGGTTCCTGTTGCAGAAAATGAACAACAAAAAACAGCGCTGGAACTACTTATAGCATTTTACAAGACAGGTGATTTGAGAGTTTTTGACGCATATAGCATTGCATGGGCTAACGATACAGCATCACGCATAGACGTAGTGAATGGTTTTATAGAGGTGTACCTGGATGCGATAGGCAAGAAGGGTAGCTTTGAAAGCGTAGTTTCTCTGAAAGACCTGGAAGCTACCAAGCGCATCAATGCTATCGCACAGCAGGCGCAGTGGTTCGAAGACCACTCTCCGCTGATGGAAGAGCACAAGAAAAAAGAAGTAAAAGGTATCACAGCAAAAGCTATCACTGCGATAGTGGAAAGTGGCGATGCGGCACCTACTACACCGATTGGTGTTAACCTGCCTAATGCTGACTGGATACGTAAGAACCACGGTTCTAAATCGGTATCACTGAGCAACATCATACACGCTTACAATGTAGCCAAATCAAAAGGTGGTTTCATGGATGAGTTTGTAGATGATGAAACAGTAAAAGCACGCATTAAAGAATATGGTAACCTGGCGTCTGACCTGCACACTGATATGCACGAGTGTATCGGCCACGCATCAGGACAGATCAATCCGGGTGTAGAGACTACGGATAAGACCCTGAAAAATTACGCGTCATGCCTGGAAGAAGCACGTGCCGACCTGGTAGGCTTGTATTATGCAATGGACGATAAACTGGTAGAAATTGGTGTTATGCCGAACAAAGAAGTAGGTATGGCTGAATACTACAGCTATATGATGAACGGCCTGATGACACAGCTGACACGCCTGAAGTTAGGCGACCAGATAGAAGAAGCGCACATGCGTAACCGCGCATTGAATGCATACTGGGTATACGAAAAAGGTAAGGCTGATAACGTAGTAGAAATGGTGAAGAAAGATGGTAAGACCTACGTACACGTAAATGATTATGATAAACTGCGTGAACTGTTCGGACAATTACTGCGCGAGATACAACGCATTAAATCAGAAGGTGATTACCAGGCAGGTAAGAACCTGGTAGAGACTTATGGTGTGAAGGTGAACCCTGAGCTGCATGCAGAAGTACTGGAGCGCTACGCGAAACTGGATGCAAAACCATACAGTGGTTTCATACAGCCAAGGCTCGTGGCTAAGAAAAACGGAGACAAGATCGTTGACGTAACGGTAGAATATCCTGAAAGCTTCTTTGGCCAGATGATGGAGTATGGTAAAAACTATGGTTACCTGCCGGTAAATAACTGATAACCGACAGAAAGACATAAAAAGAAAGCCGCACATTGTGCGGCTTTCTTAATTATAATAAATAGCTCCGTTCTTTACAGTAAATGTTTTTTCAAACCCCGCATCCGGCAGGCGGTAAGGTACAGGTGTATTCTGTACGCTGGCCGGTTGGTAAGCTGGTGCTTTGTTCATCAGTTTATCTACCTGTGCAGATAACATACTATTGGTTGCAGCGTCTATACTTTTCCAGTTTAGCACGGCTCCTTGCATATTGGTTGCGCCATTTTGTGTAGCGTATATATTATCGCTGCCGGAAGTGATCACCTTTTTTGCATAACTTTTTTCCAGCCCGTCAAAGTTATAGTAGACGATCTTCCCTGCCTCACTTACAATAACATTACTCATGTGCAGACGGTACTCTCCATTGCCAAGCACAGCTATCTGCCTGTTGAGTGATTGTACAATATAACGCCTCAGCATATCACAGGTTACTGAAGGTTCTTTATCTACATCTCCTTCTGCATATATATTCATGTTGTTCAGCTTCAGGGGTATGGGGTTAGGGTTGTTGATGACGGTTGATATCTCAGTAGTAACCGGATCAAGCATGGTTACTGTATCTGCCAGGTTCAGCATTTCAAATACGTTGCCTTTGTATGTTATGGTTGTTTTCTTTTCCTGTGCCGCCAGGCTCACTGGATTCCACAATTGTACACAACAAAAAAGGGAAAGCACTGCAAGCGCTTTCCCTTTATCAAAATATCTGTTTGTTGGCATGAAGTAACTTTTGTGAAATAAAGTTACACAAATGAGCTATATTTTTATTGCGCTGTAAAATCTCCCTTCAGGTCGAAACAATAGACGCGTGTTACATTGTTTATGGTTAACGTTGCCACTTTAGATGTTTCAAATTCTTTGATAATCGCATTCGTAATTCTTGTGTTCAATTCATCCGTCAATGGTTGTGGAGTAATATCCTTCCCGTTAATGTCATACACGTTTATAGGTATGAGGACTTTTTTAAAAGGCTCCATATAGACAATGTTCCCGTTTTTATCAACGATCAGATGATTGATATAATAGTTATAACTACCAGTTGGAATTTCACCATTTTGCGAAACGTCGCTTAGGATGTTATTGATCTTATCATTTAGTTTGCTCTTTACATCTTCAGTTTCAGTCAGGTCATGTTGGTCGTCTATAAAGATATCTTCCCCGTTCAGTGTAAGTGGTTTGGGATCTATCCTCGATATCACCATTCTGATCTCATCGGTTCTGGGATCTTGTACCATTACGGTATCAGGTGCAGATGCTTCAGAAAATACAATTGTATTCCCTTTATAAGTGACTTTATTACCATCTCTTTGAGGCTCTTCCCAGGTAAATGCATTTTTTGTAAAGCTCAGGATAGCTATAGCTAGCACCGGCAGCAATAACAATTGTTTGCTTTTTGCGAGGGTTGTTGTTTTTCTTGTCAACATAAGGATACGTTTTTTTAAGGGTGAGCGTGTAAATGAATGGGCAAGTACAGGAGCTGAACCTAATATGGACTGCTCTACCAGGAACTGTCCATAGGCTGATGGGGTAGTGGATACTGCTGCATCTGCCTGGTATTCATGCACCATCAGCAGTCTTCTTTCAAGAATGTAAATGAGCGGGTTGAACCAGAACAGGATATTTATTAAGCGGATCAACAGCACGTCAACAAAGTGTAGCAGGTGCCCGTGCTGTTCTTCATGTGCCAGTATCATTTGTAATTCTTCTTCAGTATAGCTGTGTTTGCTGCTGATAAAAACATACCTGAACGCAGAGAACGGGCTTTGTGGTTTACCTGTTTCAATAATGGTCCATGTTCCGTCTTTGGAGTGTACACCATTTCTGTACAGCCTCACAATGTTCAGCAGGTCCCTGAGCAGATATATGCTAACTACGGCTACTCCGGTAATATATATTATCATCAACCATTGCTCCCAACCCAGTATGCTGTTTTCAGATACTGCCACTATTGTTTCACGTGCAATAGCAGACTGTTCAGCAATAGGTCTGCTTACATCTGTAGCATATATCACAGAGTCATTATCCCAGGACCATAATGGTATTAATATGCCCGCAAATAATATTACCAGCAGGTAGAACCTGTTATATCCATGGTTGGCCTCCCTGCGCATGAACAGGTCGAAAACTATCAGCCCAAGTAGCCATATCGCGGATGTATTGATGATGTATTGCAGCATACTTATAACCTTTTATGAGTTACAGGGATACAAGTTCTCCGTTTTTTACTTTGAACGAATTCCAGAATGCGGTGTTATTTATTGCACTATTCACTTCTACTCCATTATTGGATGCAGGAGTATGATTGGGTGCATTATTCAGCAGCACGGCGGTTCTTTTGGCAAATGTTTCATTTATCTTCTCACTGATGAACTTGTATTGTGGCCTGCCGTTCTTTGTGCCTGCAAGTTTTTCCACGCTGTCAAATTCAAAGTAAACTATGTTTCCTTTTTTGTCTATCACTACTGCTCCTATCAAAAGCCTGTATTCACCGTCAGCAAGTTTTTTTATTTCCTTTTTCATATTGGTCAGCAGGTATTCTTTCAACGCCTGGTCGTTTAGGCTCGAGGGGCCTGTATACCTGTCTTTTGATCCGCTGCTGGTCTGCAGCTCCCCAGGCATATACACGCGCTCATCATTCATCTTATTGGGATTAGATGGTTCTTTACTGGTGATCACCAATTGCATATCACCGGTTGTTGGGTCTGTTACCATAACAGTATCATTCTCACTGCTTGGAAACTCAAATGTATTACCCCGATAGGTTACTTTATTACCCTCGCGTACCGGGCTCGGGATGCCTTCAAGGAATGAGTTCTCTGTAAAACTTAGCATGGCAATAGCCAATACGGGCAGTAATAACAGTTGCTTGCTTTTTGCAAGGGCTGTTGTTTTTCTTGTTAACATAAGGATACGTTTTTTTAAGGGTGAACGTGTAAATGAATGAGCGAGTACAGGGGCTGAACCTAATATAGACTGTTCTACCAGGAACTGACCATAAGCTGATGGGGTAGTAGATACTGCAGCGTCTGCCTGGTATTCATGTACCATCAACAGTCTCTTTTCAAGAATGTAAATGAGTGGGTTGAACCAAAAGAAGATATTGGCTAAGCGTACCAGCAGTACATCAACAAAGTGCAGTAAGTGACCGTGCTGCTCTTCGTGTGTCAGTATCATTCGCAACTCTTCTTCTGTATAATTGTCTTTGCTGCTGATATATACATACCTGAATGCAGAGAACGGGCTTTGCGCTTTGCCTGTTTCTATTATGGTCCATGTGCCATCTTTAGATAGTATGCCTTGTCTGTATAGTTGCATTATGTTCACCAGGTCCTTCAGCAGGAACACACTTACTATAGCAGCACCTGTTATGTATATGATAAATAGCCATTGTTCCCAGCCTATGATGCCTCCTTCAGATGCTTCAACAATAGTCTGTCTTATTGCGGCTGATTGTTCTGCAATAGGCTTGCTGATATTAGCATTATAGATAACTGAATCTCCACCCCACGACCATAATGGTATTAATGCTCCAGCAAATAATATTACCAGCAGGTAGAACCTGTTATATCCATGGTTGGCCTCCCTGCGCAGGAACAGGTCGAAAACAATAAGGCCTGTAAGCCATATTGCAGTAGTATTGATGATGTATTGCAGCATAACTATTTGTTTTTAAGGTTAGCCAGTTCTTCCATTTTTTTCTTGTGTGCTTCTATATTCCATTCAAAATTCCAGTTGCGTGTATATTCACCAAGTGGTGGCAGGCCAACTTCGGCTCTTCTCTTGTCTACGTTTTCAGGGTCTTCCAGTTCCGATACATAGAAGTTGCCATCTTTATCCCTGCCTATCTGGCTGCCGTATATCTGTTTGCCTCCCGCACGCAATGCTACCCTGTCTTCAAGCAATGCCAATGACGAACCCCTGGCTTTGCCATTTTTAACTGCATCGCGCATCATAGGCAGGTATTTCTGTTGCACTTCAATGTCAGCATGTTGTATAACAAGAAAGAGTGCCTGGCTACCATTATTGCCTATTACGTCTGGGCCCAGCCAACCACGCTTGTCTAATACGGCTGTTACTTTTATTACGTTTACCGAGTCGTAATAATTGATCGTCTGCCAGAGCTCTTTTATCTCTTTTGACTCCCTGCCATACTGTTCTTCCACTTTGTCTAATTGCATGCGATATTGCTGGTCTGTAGTAAGCACTGTGTCCAGTATGCGCACCAATAGTTTATCCAGGTTGGCTTCTTCTTTTTCCTTATTGGCAAGCACTAAGTCTGATACCTCTTTCCATCTTTTATCATTATGTATCGGGTCAAGGTCAGGATCGGTAGAAAAGTGACTGTAATTGCTATAACCTGACTTCTCTGCTATAATGAACAGGTTATGAAAGGCTGAGTCTGCGTTGCCTGCCAACGACCATACGCATGCGGCATTATACCTGTCATTTGGATATCCTTTATTGCCTAATGCAGCAAAAGCCAGCGTATACTCATGTGCTGATTTTTTATACTCTTTGGTATTGTAGTATTTATCAGCATTTGATATGTGTGCATTGTATATAGAATCTGCCTGTGCTCTTGAATTATAGTGTTGCAGCAACGCGATCAGCAGCAGTATGTAGAAAACGTTCTTCATCCCGGGTTACTTTTCAGGGTTGTCAATATTTTTCAATAGTTCATTCAGCTCTTTAAGGTTCAGGTCTTCACTCTTTACCAGGAAACTCACCAGCTTTTTAGGCGATCCGCTGAAGTATTTTTCTACCAGGCTTTGTACGCCTTGTTGCGCATACTCTTCTTTGCTTATGATTGGGAAGTACTCGTAGGTCTTACCATAAGCCTTATGGTCCAGGAAACCTTTGCGTTCTAATATCCGCACTACCGATGATACTGTACTGTGTGGAATATCAGGGTCGCCCAGTTTGTCTATTATATCACGCACAAGACAAGGCTGTATCTGCCATATGATGTGCATGATCTCTTCTTCTGCTTTCGTTAATTGCGATACCGTTTTATTGCGTTTCATAACGTAAATATACGTTATGAAACGCAAAATACAAATTTTATGCAAAAAAAACGGCTGTTCAATATTGAACAGCCGACTGAATATATTATGGAGAAAATATTTATCGTTTCATCAGTGCAAGGTCTGTAACCTCGCTCATTTCAGAAACGAAATGGAATTTAAGCCCTTTGATATACGCTTTGTTGATCTCTTCAACGTCTTTCCTGTTCTGCTCACAGAGGATGATCTCTTTAATACCCGCGCGTTTTGCTGCCAGTATCTTTTCCTTAATACCGCCAACAGGCAATACTTGTCCGCGTAATGTGATCTCACCGGTCATGGCCAGGTACGACCTTAACTTACGTCCTGTAAACAGCGATGCCAATGCGCTCAGGATTGTGATACCTGCACTTGGTCCGTCTTTAGGTACAGCACCTTCAGGTACGTGAAAGTGTACATTGTATTTTTCAAAATCATCAGGCTTGATGCTGTACTCCTCGGCATGTGCTTTCAGATAAGACAATGCGGTTGTCGCACTTTCTTTCATTACATTGCCCAGGTTTCCTGTCATGGTCAGGCCTCCTTTACCTTTAGATAAGGCTGTTTCAATGAACAATATATCACCGCCTACAGATGTCCATGCTAAACCTACTGCAACGCCCGGAGGATTCCCCTTTACATACAGGTCGTTGATGAACTTAGGCTTGCCCAGTACCTCCTCTACATATTCGTCAGTTATGTTCAGCGGCACTTTCTCTTCCATAGCCACACGTTTGGCAATAGCACGCATCATCGATGCCATGGTCCTGTCAAGTTCCCGCACACCCGATTCTCTTGTGTACTGTTGTATAATTTTACCCAGTACTTTATCACTGAATTTCAGCTTCTGGTCGGCTAGCCCGTGCATCTCTTTTTCTTTCGGCACTAAGTGACGTTTGGCTATCTCTATCTTTTCTTCCAGCGAGTAGCCCGACAGGTGTATGATCTCCAGCCTGTCACGCAGGGCAGGTTGTATATCACCCAGGCTATTTGCAGTAGCTATGAACAGTACTTTCGAAAGGTCGAATTCCAGCTCCAGGTAGTTGTCGTAGAACGAGTTGTTTTGTTCCGGGTCTAACACTTCCAGCAGTGCAGAGCTAGGGTCGCCACGAAAATCTTTGCCCACCTTATCTATCTCATCGAGTATAAATACCGGGTTGGCCGATTTTGTTTTGCGCAGCGATTGTATGATACGCCCCGGCATAGCACCGATATAGGTCTTACGATGCCCGCGCAGTTCACTTTCGTCGTGCAGACCGCCAAGGCTCAGGCGTACATATTTCCTGTTAATTGAGTTAGCAATACTCTTACCTAACGATGTTTTACCGATACCAGGGGGGCCAACAAAACAAAGTATCGGCGATTTCATATCACCCTTCAGTTTCAATACGGCCAGGTATTCTAAAATGCGTTCTTTTATTTTTTCCATGCCATAGTGGTCATGGTCCAGTATCTTCTGTGCCTTCTTCAGGTCGTAGCTGTCTTGCGTAAAGGTGCCCCATGGCAGGTCCAGCATCAGGTCCAGGTGGTTATAAATTACAGAGTAGTCGGGCGTGCTGGGGTGCATACGCTCCAGCTTCTCTATATTCTTCCTGAACAACTCTTTAGCTTCTTCTGAGAACTTCACTCCCTCAGCTCTTTTCTGCAGGTCTTTTATTTCGCGGTCGTTAGGCTCGCCACCTAATTCTTCGCGAATAGATTTCAGTTGTTGCTGCAGGAAATATTCACGCTGCTGTTTGTCTATATCAGCACGTGTCTTATTGGTAATCTCATTCTTCAGTTCCAGCAGTTGCAGTTCTGCCTGCAACAGTTGCATCAGTTTTTCAGCTCTTAGCTTGATGTCATTTTCTTCCAGCAGCTTCTGCTTTTCTTCCAGCTTGGCAGATATGTTCGACGATATAAAGTGTATCAGGAAAGACTGGTGCTCGATATTACGCAGTACGATACTGGTCTCATTGGGCAGGTTGGGCGATAGTTGTGCTATCTGCTCCGACATATCCTTCAGCGATGCTATCAAGGCATCAAAAGCAGGATCCTCTTTAGGGAAAGTGTCCTCTATGTAGTTAACATTAGCCTTAAAATAAGGTTCAGTTTGAGTGAACTCAGCTACCTCGAAACGCATACGTCCCATGATGAATATGGTCGTATTGCCATCAGGCATCTTTATCTGTTTCACTATTTTGGCAACGGTACCTGTATGGTACACATCATTCGTTGTCGGGTCTTCATTCTCTCCATCCTTCTGTGCCAGTACACCTATCCATTTACCTTCTTCCTGTGCTTTGTTGATGGCCAGTACAGATTTTTCCCTGGCCACGGTAATGGGCAATACAACATTCGGGAATAATACAGTGTTACGCAGTGCTATTACAGGTATCTCTGTGGGCAGGTCTCCTTTTTCCTGCTCATCCATTTCATCTTCACCCAGTGGCACAATGGGCATAAACTCCATTTCATCTTCAGTATTCCCTAAAAACATATCGATCTTCGGCTTCATTTACAGACATTTTGACAAAATAACCCCTTTATAAATATAGGGAATGAAAAGTGTTTATGTGACAATACCTATGCCAAACACGCAGAAACTGTAATATTTGCAGTATTTTGCGCCTTGATTATCATAAACTAAATATAAAGAACATGAAATTGCGCCACTTACTGGTTCTTGCATTAATGCAAACTGCAATATTTCCTGCGTCGGCTTTCGCCCATCAGCCGGGCGACGATGAGATCGTCTTTTATCCCAAAAAACTGTATCTCAGCAATAGTTTTGACGGTACACTTATAACAACGGCATTTGATAATGGTGTACTCCCGTTAAACGGCGGTATACCAACCACGATCGGTACTCCCCGTATCACGTGGTTCCTGAATACAGGTTTCAATCTCAATTATGATTTCAGTAGTACGGTAGGCATATTTACAGGCCTGGGTATCAAGAATATGGGCTTTATCGAAAAGATAAAACCGCTGGATAGCACGGTGAAAAGACGTGTATTTGCGGCTGGCCTCCCTGTTGGTATTAAAGTGGGCAACCTCAAAAGGAAGACCTACGGTTTTATTGGTGGTGGTGTAGACGTGCCGCTTAACTATAAAGAGAAGGGTTACATAAGAAGAGGTGCTAAAGACAAATTGAACGAGTGGTTCAGCGACAGGACGGCTGCCTATATGCCTTACGGCTTTGTTGGTGTCAGCTTTGCCCCGGGCGTGTATTTTAAGGTACAGTACTACCCCAACAACTTTATGAACCCCGATTTTGTAGAGACGGATGCTACATTAGGTGCCGGAATAGGCGCTAAGCCTTATAGCAGGTACGATGTGTCTATGCTTATGTTCAGCATAGGGCTGGACATCAGGTACAGCAATAAGATGAAGATCAAACACAAAGAACATCACGAAACAATGATGTAATAGTGTAAAAATATTTAAAAAGGGCTTACCACTGCGGTAAGCCTTTTTTAATGTGTTTCAGAATATTTTAGTGTCCCAGCACCTCGGCAAGTTTCGCTTCCAGGTCCGGTCCGCGCAGGTTGTTGGCTATGATATTTCCTTCTGGGTCTACCAGGAAGTTGGCAGGTATGCCATTCACGTTATAGTCCCGGGCCGCTATCGACTGCCATCCTTTCAGGTCGCTTACATGTGTCCATGTCAGATTATCCTTTTTGATGGCTTGCAGCCATTTATCTTTATCCTCATCCAGCGATACGCCCAGTATGGTAAAGTTCTTGTTCTTGAACTTATTATAAGCCATTACTACATTAGGGTTTTCCTGCCTGCATGGGCCACACCACGATGCCCAGAAGTCTATCAGTACATATTTCCCCCTCAGGGATGATAAATTCACTATCTCTCCATCCGGTGCAGGTAGCGATATTTCAGGTGCCATGCCTGCCATACCCGCCTCGTTCGCTTCGGCTTGCCTGTTGAAGGCAGCAGTCATTTCATTGTATTTATCAGTAAACTCTTTCGCTGTTTTTGAATTCGGGAAACGGCTCCCCAGGCTTTGTATAAATGCTTCCATATACGCACCCTCGGCCTGCGGATTCAGTATTTGCGCCGCAAATACGGCGTTGGATACATATTTTGTCGTGTCGGCATAGGATTCAATATGCCGGGTCAGCGACATGTTCATCTCTTTGGCTGAAGCCATGGCAGATGCCAGTCTTGCGGTGTCGCCCCTGGCGCGCAAAGTGTCCAGTACTATCTGCATCTGGTTCAGGTCGCTCATATGTTCACGTACTACAATGATCAGTTTTTTCAGGCTTTCAGACGGGGCAGAACCAGATACATTATAGTTCTCTAGCGTGTTCCAATCAGCACTTATCTTCAGGTTGCCTTTGTCAACAGATAATAATATGAACCGGTTGCCCTGGAAACGAAGACGAAAGAGGTGCGGCTCCATAGTAGTGCCTGTCAATTCAAACTTACCTGCAGCATCAGGGCGGGTAGAGTCTATAATTACTATGCCATTCATCCCTACATCTTCAAGAAGTACATCACTTTCAGGCAAACCTTTTATATCCCCGATTACGGTGAATTTATTCTGTCCGCCGCCGCATGAAGATAGACCTGCTACGATCAGTAGTATTGATAAATATCTTAATAACATGTTTTGTCTTTTAGCGCACAAACCTAACTAATAATTCGCTTTTTACACGCCATTGTCAGTTATTCAGCCAAAAGGGTGATTTTGCTCATAATAGCAGGCTTATGACAATTCCCTGACACTGCATGTGCTTTTCTGCTGGATATTTGTATCGAAATGAAAATGAAAGGATTATTAGGCAAATACCTGCTATTTGCATCCTTATTGTTTGCATCCTGTCAAAAGGATGATCTTCCTGTAACCCTGCCACAAAAGGGAGAGGTAGAGTATTCATTGGTTGAAATGGGGGAAGATTATACGGATCAGCTCTTCTTCAACTTTGAAACGAACAGTGTGGTACACGTCAGCCAGGTAAACAGTTGGGACCTGGCCTTTGATGCAGGTGTGGGAGGTTTTCATGTGTACATGAACGGTGGTGCCGATGTGCTGGTATATAACACGCACGAAACGGATTTTACCAAAGTAACTACCGCGCCTGGGGTACTCAGCGAAGAGTGGTTGTTCGACCGTCCATGCGGTTTAGGTGATTCAACAGGTATTGGCGACTGGAGAGGTAAAACAGCAACTGGCAGCGAGATATTCATTGTAAAACTGAACAGCACTTACATAACCAACAACCTGAAAAAAGTTAGAATTGTACTGGTAGATGGTTCAAAATATGTGCTCGAATATGCCGACCTGGATGAGAACATAACACATACCATCACTATACCCAAAGACGATAAATATAATTATGTCTACTTCTCTTTTGATAAAGGCGGACAGGTAGTACAGCCAGACCCCCCGAAAGATACATGGGATATCGTATTTACCAGGTATCGTTTTATATACTACGACCTGGATAATTTCAAATACATAGTAAGTGGCGTACTGACCAATCCGTATAACACAACTTCCGCTGCAGATAGTACGGATAAGTTTGCTGATATTACCGGCAGTAAGGTAACAGAACTGACCTATTCCGATCACAGGGATATCATCGGGTTCGACTGGAAAGAATATAATTTCGATACCAAGAGCTACGATATGCACCCTGAAAAGAACTATGTCATTAAGAACCGCAATGGTAATTACTGGAAAATTCACTTCCTTGATTTTTACAACAAACAGGGTGTAAAAGGTTGTCCGTCATTCGAGTTTCAACGCGCATATTAAGAGCGCTGATTTCATATAATAGTTGTTGACAGGAGCCGGTTCACCGGCTCTTTTTTGTTTACATATTGCTCAATAAAACACATTTAACAGCTGATATGTGTAAGGGGTAGGGTAATTACCTTAACTTTAGAAACATGCGTTACAGGACATGTTTATGGATACTGCTGTTGGCCTGCAATGGGGCTTTGAATGCTCAGAGGCTGAAAAGTGAACCTGACCGTGATACCCGCGTGATGTACAAACATTTCGATGTGGTGTTTTATGACTACCCAACGCACAATAGTATGTATGGCAGTGATGACCCTTACGATGATAATGGTCTTGCCGAAACGATCATTACCCGCGATACCATAACCATTAACGAATACGGTATGCCCGTCGATGACCGGATACTTGTGCAAATGGTACCGAAATACAAAGGTGACAGTTTCAAAATATTTTACAGTGTACTCAGGGTAGTAAGCGAGCAATATGATTTTAGACGCCACCCGACATTCGACATATGGAAGAAAACAATGGTAAGCTGGGAAGGCTATTCCCGGCCCCTGGATTTACAGGACTCCATAGGGTATTATTACCGCCTGCCACACAGGGATATTACAGAGCAACAGGAAAGCGTAAGGCAACTATTATCGCTCAGGGATACCTCCGTTATTGTGCCAAGCGAAGGGGGTAATTATGCATCGGTGGTATATAAAGAAAGGCCGGCTCATTTTGACTTACCCTGGGCCATGATGAAAATAGAACGCTATCACAACGGCAAGCTGGCAGAAGTAAAACACATACGTCTCATTATAGAAAGTGGTTGCTGATAGTTCTCTCCGATTATCATTTGTGGCAAAATAATTCCCCATGGAATAAAATGTCAGAAAATGCTAATATTGTGTTGCAGGTATAATACCGGTAATGCGATACGCCACCTTATTATGTATAACGATACTGATGATCAACGGCCCTTTGCGGGCTCAAAACCTTGTGCCTAACCCGGGCTTCGAATCATATACACGGTGTCCGCACATGTACAGCATGCCTGACTCTAACCTGGAGTATTACATCCCCGACTGGTTCAGCGTAATGCAATACACAAGCCCTGATTATTTTAATGCCTGCGGCAAAGCCTGGCCCTATTGGCCATACCGTATGAATGTGCCGCAGAATATGTATGACTATCAGGAACCACATGGCGGAGTAGCATATGCGGGTTTTTATGCCTATGGGCTGGGAAAACGGGTGCCGCCCGATGATAGTTTTTACAGCGAGGCGCTCATTGCAAGGCTGCTGACGCCGATGAAGACAGGGAAAAAATATACTGTGTCGTTTTGGGTGAATTATACGTTGCATTATACGCCGGCCAATAAAATAGCGGTTGATGCCGTCGGTGCCTATTTCTCTGATACGTTCATCTACAAGATGCAGGGCCTGAACCCCAAACTGCCTTTTTCTATCCGCAATTCACCCGGCAACCTCATATACGATACGCTTAACTGGACAGAGATAACGGGTGTCTATACGGCGCATGGGGGAGAGGAGTATATAATTATCGGCAACCTGACCGCACCGTCCAACGGGCCTTTTAAGGATACTATGATCAAACCCACAAATCCTAACACCATATGGGAGTCTTATTATTTCCTGGACGATGTATCTGTTGTCCGGTACTGCGACTCAGTATTTACCTCATCAGATACTACTGTTTGCAACAATGCGGAGGTAGAGCTAACACCTGCAACAGTAGGTGCCAACTATTTATGGAACACAGGCGCTGCCACGGCCACTATTAAAGTGGCCGCGGGGGAAGGTGTTTACTGGCGACAGACAATGGCTGATTGCGACCTGCATGTAGATACCATACACCTGTCCCGCTACCTGGACAATACCGCATCCATAACCGACACAACAGCTTGTATCTATGAAGACGGTATCCCTCTGCACCCAACAGTAGCCGGTGCGGCCTCCTATATATGGAGTACAGGTAGCACGTCGGCATCCGAAACGGTAAAAGCTGCAGGAGTATATTGGTGCAGGTCTGTAAAAGATTGTATTCAGCATACGGATACCTTCCATGTTTCAGAAAAGGCTATACCGCTGCACCCTTTCTCGCTGGGCGCAGATACTACCTCTTGCGATGAATTGACCATTGGTACATCCTACGGCAGCAAAGTAACTTATAGCTGGAACACCGGCGACACGGTATGCTGCATTAAAGCAGATACATCAGGAGCGTTTATCCTAACGGTCAAAAATGACTGTTACAGTACGACAGATACCCTTGAGTTTGAAAAGAAAGTTTGTAACAACTGCATCTTTATTCCTACAGCCTTTTCCCCGAATAGCGACGGTATCAACGACCTGTTCACCATTCGTGTACGCTGCCAGTTGCGACTGTTCACCATCCGCATATTCGACCGCTGGGGCGAGGAAGTGTTCGCATCTCATTCGCTACAACAAAAATGGGACGGAAAATATAAGAACAAGGAGGTACAGATGGGCACTTATTATTATGTCGCTTCCTTTACACTCGACGATGGCCACCCACAGGTCATTAAAGGGGATATTACTTTGTTGAGGTAAGGTGATTGCCTGCACACCCCTGTTCATCTGATTATTTTAGTTGCTGAAATGGTAAATATTGAGTATATTTGATGTAATTAAACATCTTTAACCATGAAGAGAGGTCCTAATCACTCTATACTATATTATTTATACAAAGCTCCGCCAAAAGCGGAGCTTTTTTGTTATTTGTTAAGTACGAAGATTTTATGGTTTTACTTAACAATACTTAACATTTTTTCTGATAAATATTTGAATATCAATCAATTATTGCATTCTGGCAATTACTGCCTGTTAAAGGACAGTATACCGGAACAGCAGTTGCTCCGTCCGGCATGTGTAGTTTGTCAAATCCGCGCCCCGGCGCCTTGCCCAATGGGCAGCCATAACAGCCATATAAGTATTTTTCACTTTTTAATTTTTACTTTTGAATTTAAATTCCATAGCCTTACCTTTGCGCAAAATTTCGGTAATACACTCTTTTAATATTAATTAACAGATATGCCAAACGTTGGTAAGATTAAACAAATCATTGGTCCGGTAGTAGACGTATACTTCAGTAGTGAAGCAGCCCTCCCGGAGATTTATAACGCATTGGAGATCAAGCGCGAAAACGGAGATATACTGGTACTTGAGGTGCAGCAGCACCTGGGTGAGGACAGCGTTCGTTGCGTAGCGATGGACAGCTCTGAAGGCCTGGTTCGTGGTATGGAAGCAGTAGATACAGGAAAAGCGATAGCAATGCCTGTAGGTGAAGAGATATATGGCCGTTTGTTTAATGTAACCGGTGATGCTATTGACGGTCTGCCTCAGCCAAGCAAGGCTAACGGTCGCCCGATACACGCAAAACCACCAAAGTTTGAAGATCTGAGTACAGCATCTGAGATCCTGTTCACTGGTATCAAAGTTATCGACCTGATCGAGCCATATGCAAAAGGTGGTAAGATCGGTTTGTTCGGTGGTGCCGGTGTGGGTAAAACCGTATTGATCCAGGAGCTGATCAACAACATTGCGAAAGCGTATAGTGGTGTATCGGTATTTGCGGGTGTAGGTGAGCGTACTCGTGAGGGTAACGACCTGATGCGTGAGATGATCGAGGCAGGTATCGTAAAATATGGTGATAAGTTCAAACACAGCATGGAAGAAGGCGGTTGGGATACCAGCGCAGTTGACATGGAAGAACTGAAAAAATCACAGGCTACCTTCGTATTCGGACAGATGAATGAGCCTCCCGGAGCACGTGCCCGTGTGGCCCTTTCAGGTTTGACAATGGCTGAATACTACCGCGACGGTGATCAAAGCGATCCAAATGGCGGCCGTGATATCCTCTTCTTCATCGATAACATTTTCCGTTTTACCCAGGCAGGCTCTGAGGTATCAGCTTTGTTGGGTCGTATGCCTTCAGCGGTAGGTTACCAGCCTACCCTCGCCACGGAAATGGGTATCATGCAGGAACGTATTACTTCAACCAAGCGGGGGTCAATTACTTCTGTACAGGCGGTTTATGTACCTGCGGATGACTTGACTGACCCTGCTCCGGCAACAACATTTGCCCACCTTGATGCCACAACGGTATTGAGTCGTAAGATCGCTTCCCTGGGGATTTACCCTGCTGTGGATCCATTGGATTCTACTTCACGTATCCTTGATGCAGCAATCATTGGCGAAGAACACTACCGTTGCGCAGAGGATGTAAAGATGATTCTTCAGCGTTACAACGAATTACAGGATATCATCGCCATCCTCGGTATGGATGAATTGTCAGAAGAAGACAAAAAGGTAGTATCCAGAGCTCGTAGGGTCCAGCGTTTCCTCTCCCAGCCGTTCCACGTTGCGGAGCAATTTACAGGGATGCCGGGTGTTTTGGTTCCTATTGACGAAACCATTCGTGGATTTAACATGATCCTCAATGGAGAAGTGGATCAATATCCTGAAGCAGCATTTAACCTGGTAGGTACTATCGATGACGCTATCGAGAAAGGTAAAAAACTGATGGCACAAGCTGCTAACTAATCAGGTTTTGATTTTTGACTTTTGAATTTGCATATGCAACTAGATATTTTAACACCCGAGCAGAATATATACAGTGGTAACGTATACGGCGTTCAGCTTCCCGGTCTTGAAGGTTCTTTCGAGATACTGGAAAACCACGCCCCGATAATCGCTACACTGGCCAAGGGCAAGATGAAGATCATCAAAGACAAAAACACCAACGAGTTGTTCGAGATCACAGGTGGCTTTGTTGAAGTGATCAACAACAAGACCAGCGTACTGCTGGAGGGTGCTAAGGCACTGTAAGAACACTGAGCCTCTCTGCAGGTAAAGATAAAACGAAAAGCCGCTCCATATACGGAGCGGCTTTTCTATGTTTACGAGGCTGGATATAACAGTATGTAAATGTTATCTTTATAATATATTGCCTGTTAAAGGCATGGTCATAAGATTCAAAAATTGTATATGCTGCTACGCTTAATAATATTGTCGGGTATAATATTTCTATCGGGCAATAATGCCGTCTCTCAGGTCCTTCCCAAAGATAATGATACACTCAACTATCGCCTGGTGGGTTTCCAGGTGCCCGAAAACAAAAATGCAACTGCTTACCAGCTCGAAGTTTACGAATTCCTGGCGCAGGATGATGGAAATGTAGAGAAGTTAGTACTGAAGAAAACATATGAGCGCAACAGAATAATAGAAACGGTACCACAGTTTGGCAAAAGTTATAAATGGCAGGTAAAATACCTGAAGAATAGCCAGGTAATCGGTTCATCCGGGTTTCATTATTTCTCAACAGGCTATTCAGAAACAGTTGATACCAGCAAATACAGGCTGAAGGTTTTGGAAAACAAAGTAAAAGACCCGGATATCTATCTAGTGTTGGATTTTATTTCAGTGATATATGACCTGGACGGTAACCCGCTGTGGTATCTGCCAAATATTCCTGTAGTAGCAGATAAAAATATACAAATGAGAGACCTGAAACCAACTGCCGATGGAACTTTTACAGCTGTTTCAGGACAGGGTGCACATGAGTTTGATTACAATGGCAAGATATTATGGACTGCAGCAAACGACGGGACTGTTAGCGGAGCACAGAATGAAAGCTATCATCATGAGTTCACTAAGCTATCAAACGGTCATTTTATGGTTTGTGGCCAGGAACCACTGCTTAAGAAAGTACCCGGTTTCGTTGATACGGCCATGTTGAATACTGCTAGGGTGGAGTGGCACGATGATGAAGAATGCTACTATGTTAATTTAAAAGCAGAAACATTGATCGAATATGATTCAAATGGCAGAGTGGTATGGTATTGGAAGTCGTCTGAACATTGCTCGGACAAAGATTTTTTCAGACAAGGCGCTAACAAAATGACTAAGATCAATACAGATATGCATATGAATGCATTTGAGTTTGACGAGAAAGAAAAGGTCATATATATAAGTTTTAAGAATACCAATCAAATAGTGAAGATCGAATACCCCTCAGGTAAGATAATAGAGAGCTACGGCATAAATTCGGATAAAAAGCAAGATAATCCTGACACTTTGTTTTATGGACAACATTGTATCAGGAAAACTAAAGACGGCAGGTTATATCTTTTCAACAACAATTCCAGGGTGCTTAATATGAACAGGGATGAAGACCATGGTGAAAATACCAGCATTTCATATATAACGATGTTGAAAGAGAATCCTGAAAAACGCAGTGGAATTGAAAAAATATGGGAGTTCCCATGCAACATTGACACATTTGCAATGTGGGCCGGCGGAGCGGGGGGTAGTGTTACTATGCTTGACAATGGTGATATTTTGGCTAGTATGGGTGCCGCCAGCAGAGTGTTTATCGTTACTCCCGACAAAAAAGTACTATGGAACGGTATTCCTCAAGTATCAGACCCTGGAAACAACTGGCATTTACTTGGTCAATATCGCACCAGTTATATCACCAAAAAAGACTTGAATAAATTTATTTATAAATAATTTATACAGGTGTAAGGATATATTTGAAAAATTATCTATCTTGATAAGGATAATACGTTCATGGTCTTAATATACTTGTATGAAACAAAAAGATAATTTCCTACGTTCGGTTTTATTTTTGCTCTTTATTGTTTGTTATGCACAGGACAGTGGAGCGCAATATTGCACAGTATCTTCCTATACACCTTGTTATTATTATAACACATATATCAACTCATTTGTTACAACAGGTGGGTCTACTAACATCAGCAATACGGGTAGTGGTTGTAATAATACAAGTACCAGTTATACTTTTTTCAATACTATGACACATACTGGTGCCAGGGGAACTAATGTTGGTTTCACGATAGGCAATAACCCGTCATATGGATTGTCATATGCGCTATATGTCGATTTTAACTCTGATGGTGATTTTATTGATGCGGGAGAGCAGGTATATACAGGATCTATAGGGGCGTCCAGCACAGCAACCAGTAGTTTTACCATACCAACAACGGCCGCATTGGGTACGACGCGTATGAGGCTCATGGCAGAGTATTATTATTCTCCTAATAGTTGTGGCCCTATCTATTATGGTGAAATTGAGGATTATAATCTTAATATTACTGTTCCTTGTCCCGTAACAATAACCACCCAACCTCATGATACTTCTGTATGTACAAGTCAGAATGGAACATTCTCTATTGTTGCTACCAATACCAATTCTTATCAATGGCAGGTAAGTACAAATGGAGGTTCTTCCTGGTCAAATATTTCAAATGGCAGTGTATATAGTGGTACAACAACCAACACTTTGCTGATTACCAGCCCTACGATATCTATGAATACATATAAATATCGTTGCAATTGCACCAATTCAGGAAGTTCCTGCACTACAAGCAGTACACAAGGAACATTAACCGTTAATCAAACGCCTTATATAGCCAGTACTACACCAGGTTCAGCATGCCTGAATGGAAGCGGACAGGTTGGTGCAACAGGTTCTACAGGTGTTACGGTGCGTTGGTGGAACCAGGCAACCGGAGGCACCATGTTGGGAACAGGTAATACATATACGGTCAGTTCTGCAACAAGCACCACAAATTATTATGCTGAGCCATATGTATCGAGTGTTCAGCAATCAGGTAGTATATCTACAAGCACGGCCAATAATGGTCAGGTGGCAGCAACATTCGATTGCAAGCCTTTAACGAACATGACAGTTACCGGTTTCGACTTCACTCCAAGAACTACTACATCTTATACTGCCAGTATTTATTACAGAACAGGCTCAATGGTAGGTAATACAAGCTCTTCCAGCGGATGGACATTATTAGGTACTTCAAGTAGCTTTAATGCAACGGCAAATGTAGTTACTGCAATACCACTGACATTATCCCTGAACCTTACTGCAAACCAGACTTATGCATTCTATGTATATGTTACCGGTGGTACGCTGGGTTATACAAATGGTTCAGGTACACCTGGTACTACTTTGTTCGCGTCTAACAGTGATATGCAAATATTCGAAGGCTATGGTTCTCCCGGCTTATTTTCCAGTAGTTTGTATACTACAAGAACTTTTGCCGGTACTATTTATTATACAAAATCTGTTACCCCGCCGTGTACGAATACAAACCGAACTGCTGTATTACTTACAGTTAATACCCCGCCACAAATTTCATCCCATCCTTCAAATAGTACAATATGTAGCGGTTCATCCACCTCGTTCAGCAGTAGTGGTACTGGGGTTGGTACCCTTACTTATCAGTGGGAGGCTAGCTTTAATAGTGGTGTGAATTGGAGTATCATAAATAACGGAGGTTTCTATAGTGGAGCTACAACGTCAACGCTTACCGTATCAAATGTCACAGCAGTATTAGACAATTATCAATACCGCTGTATCGTATCTGGCACTTGTTCGCCACCTGCTACCTCTAATGCAGCTACCCTGACAGTAAATACACCCCCGACTATTACTACTCAGCCTGTAAATGCTGATGGGTGTCCTGCCTCAACGGTTACATTTACCTGCGCGGCCACAGGTGGTGGTATAAATTACCAGTGGCAGGAGTTTGTTACGTCGTGGAATAATATCACTAATGGTGGCATGTATTCTGGTGCAACTTCAGCGACACTGACGCTTACGGGCATTACCCCGTCAATGGATGGACAGCAGTATCGTTGCCTGATCACAGGTGCCTGTACTCCTCCTGATACTACGGATGAACCGACCCTTACAGTAAACCCTCTTCCTACCATCTCAGGTTCATCA
This sequence comes from Chitinophagales bacterium, assembly GCA_020636495.1. Lineage (NCBI taxonomy): Bacteria > Pseudomonadati > Bacteroidota > Chitinophagia > Chitinophagales > Chitinophagales bacterium. The sequence goes on from JACJXQ010000008.1 coordinate 1,046,148, forward strand.
AACAGTCCTGTCTGCGAAGGCAACGACCTGATGTTATCTTCTATAAGTACTACATCGGGTGTTACTTACGGATGGACCGGCCCCGGAGCCTATAATTCAACATTACAGAACCCCACACTATCAGGACCTACAACGGCTAATTCCGGTAATTATATGGTAACGGCTACTATTACTGCAACGGGTTGTACGGCAACAGCCAGTGTACCGGTAGTAATAAAAACCACGCCTGTTATATCTTCAATCTCAAGTAATGCTCCGGTTTGCTCGGGTTATGATATCAACCTGACATCTGCAAGTAATGCAGGAACCACATATAGCTGGACTGGCCCACTTGGTTTTACAAGCACAACCCAAAACCCGGTTCGTAGCAAAGTAAACCTGCAAATGGGCGGATACTATAAGTTGGAAACAACGCTGAATGGTTGTGTTTCCAACCCGGACAGCGTTAATGTAACGATCGTACCAAGTCCATCAATAGGTGCGTATCCAACTCCGGGTAACAAAATATGTGATGGTGATACGATCTGGTTCTACGCTTTTGCTTCTAATACAGGCACAGGTCCGACATATCAGTGGGTGAAAAACGGACAGGATATACCGGGAGAAAACGCGTTGCAGTATACGGGTACAGGGTTGATGAATGGCGATATAATTAAGCTGAGAATGTCTCCCGGATCAGGTATATCTTGTCCGGCAGATATATTAACGCAGGAAATGCACATCGTTGCCAAACCAGTATTAGCTCCGGTCGTAAATGTTGTCATGGACCCTGCTACTCCTGTATGGGAGGGGTTATTAGTGACCTTCACTGCAACACCGGCAGATGCAGGTAAAAATCCGCATTACCAGTGGAAGCGTAACGGTAAGGATATAAATGGTGCTACAAGTGATGTGTGGAGTACTACATCATTGAATGATAAGGATGTCATCGAATGTGAGATCATAAGCGATTATGAGTGTGCACAACCATCATCTTCTATGAGTAACCAGGTAACCGTTCCGGTACTCACTTCAGTGCCCAACACAGCAGGAAATACAAACTTGTCTCTTTTCCCTAACCCCAACAATGGTAGCTTTACTTTGAAAGGAAATGTAAATAAAGGGAAGGTACAGCTGGAAGTATTGAATGCACTGGGTCAAGTGATCTATAAAAATGAATTTTCTTCGGCAGACGGTAACCTGCAGCAGGATATCAGACCAGGCAATATGGCCGATGGTATCTACATGCTGAGAATTACTTCCGGAACTGAACAGGCTAATATCCGCTTCCGGGTAGCCAATTGATATTGGCAATAAGATTTGTGATGCAGGTATAGCTGTGATAGTTATACCTGCATTTTTTATTTCGAGCTAAATTCAGTTTTTAACACCAGACTGTGTCTTTTTGCTTTTTTCCTTTTTACTTTTGATCTTCCAAGGTGAACTTACCATTCTTCATAGCGCGCAGGTATATGCTCCGTCAAAAAGGGCGTTTCTCTGCATTTATTATCAGGCTGGCTATTGTAGCTACCTCGTTGAGTGTTGCCGCCATGATCATCGCTCTTGCTTTAATAGTAGGTTTCAAAAAACAGATCAGTCAGAATATTTACAACTACTGGGGACATATACATGTTAATATATATAGCGCGTCTTATTCTTCGCTTATTTCGCCCGAGCCATTGGTTAGAGATGCTACCATTGAACAACAGATAAAGGCACTACCCGGTGTTAAGGCTATTACACCATATGCAATAAGTCCTGCTATCCTGAATGCCAACCAGTTGATGGAAAGTATTCAGTTGAAGGGCGTAGATAGTTCATACGATTTTAGAACCATTAACGCTACTCCAATCAATTTTGCTGATACAAGCTATGCCAAAGAGGTTGTGTTGTCTGAAAGTACCTTAGACCGGATGAAGCTGAACATGGGCGATGAATTATTGTTGTATTTCTTTGATGCTAATTCAACCTACCCGCGCATACGCAAAGTTACTGTTGCAGGTACCTATCATGTTGGTATGGAAGATATCGACAAATTTTATGCTTTATGTGATATCAGGTTGTTGCAGAACATCAACAAGTGGAGTGCTGATGAGGTAAATGGCTACCAGGTCATGCTTGCTGAGCCCGAAGAGGCAACTCCAGTTTCAGACAAGATATTTAAGGATATTCTGCCTGCTGACAGTCGTCTTACCTCAAATACTATGTTTGAGCTTTTTCCCGGTATATTCGACTGGCTGTCATTACTGGATACCAATGCCGTTGTAATATTGGTGATTATGGGTATCGTTGCTATCATTAACCTTATAGCAGCGCTACTTATATTGATAGTCAACCAGGCGCGTATGGTGGGCATGCTTAAGGCGCTGGGCATGGCTGAAGGGGATATGCGCAAAATATTCCTGTATCATGCTTCTCTCATAGGTTTTGTGGGCATTATTGCCGGAAATATACTGGCCATTGGCCTTTGTATTATCCAGCAAGAGACAGGCTTTCTGAAGCTGTCAGAAGCAGGCTACTCTATGCAATTCGTTCCTGTACATATCATATGGTGGCATCCTTTTGCAGTTAGTATATGCACAATGCTGTTGTGCATACTTTGTATGTGGGTGCCTACGTTGTATATTCGTCGTGTGCAACCTGCCAAGGTGCTGCAATTCAAATAAGGCCTGCATTTTTATTCATGAGTAATAAGGAATCATATCGCCGGTTTTGTGCTGTTGAAAAAACAGTTCCGCTTTTCCTGAAAGATTGGTGGCTGGATGCTGTTTGCGACAACTGGGATGTTGCTATTGCTAAAAATGGTGATGCTATTAGTGGTGTATGGCCGTATTGCCCGGAGCATAAAATGAATGTTTCTATCATTCGCGACCAGGTGCTGACACCTTATATGGGGCCGTTCGTATTTTATCCTGCTGATCTGAAACATACTAAGCGAGATAATTTTCAGCACGAAACGATCAGTACTTTGTTGGGAGATATGCCCGAAGCGAAGGTCTGGCATTTGTCCGCTTTCCCGGGGTTGAAACAGGTGGGATTGTTCAATGCACAAGGTTTTGACGTGCAGGTAAGGCAAACCTTTATTATGCCACTACATGGTGATGTAGATGACATTTTCAACAGGCTGCACGAAGACTACCGCCGGAATGTGCGCAAAGCTGAGAAAGAAATTACCGTAACGGATGAACCATCTGCTTTGTCACAGCTTTGGGATTTCCAGAAGGCTACACTAGAGAAAAAAGAAGTACGCATGCATTTTACCATGCAGCAGTTGGAGGCTATTTTCGATGCCTGTAAACAGCATGATACTACCGCCTTATGGGTAGCCAGGAAAGGTGGTGAAATAGAAGCGATACTATGGCAGGTATGGGATGAAGTACAGGCATACTACCTGGTAGGTAGTAAAAACCCTTTGGGTAATGATAGCCGTGCCATGACTGCTCTTATCTGGCATGCCATTGAGCATGCAAAGGAGCTGGGTAAAACCGGCTTTGATTTTGAGGGTAGTATGGACCAGGGAGTAGAAAAATTCTTCCGCAATTTTGGCGGTAAGCGCCAGCTTTATTTGGTACTCCGCAAGAACGACTCCATGCTCTGGAAATTGAAAGAAAAGCTGGCCTGACCTTCTCTCCACAGGCAACCGTCTTTTATCAACACGTTAGAAAAAAGCTTTAAATAATATTGACATATTAAAATTGTATTGCTATATTTAATAAAGGAAGATATGGTGCAAATGAATAATGAATAACTCAGGAACCAAATTCAATTATTATATATGCAAACCAATACCGTTAGTCAAACACTCGTAGGTCTTAACAGGGTACTAGTTACATTGCAGTTAACACCTGATACTAAAGAAGAGAGCGATGCTTTAGTGAAGACAAGCACGGCCTCTGCTAATGACAAACAAAAAAGCCTGGTTGAAAAACCTGTGTTTGATTATTGTAATTCTGTAGGAAGAGGCTTCATCCTGATAGGTGCAACCGTTAATAAGAACGGCACTGTGGATGTTACACTGGAGAAAACCGGTGGGATGGGGGGTATCTAACCATCGCTTGCACCCTGTCATTTTTCCGTTAAAGTAGGCATGTGAGCACTGCTCATGTGCAGGTATCTTTTCGCCTTATTTTTCTAATCTGTAATATTAATGCATATTCATTTTTCGTTTGTTTTGTGACATTGTTGTGACAAAGCTGTAAATACATGCTGTTATAGCTCGTATTCTATAGTGAATACAGCATTTTATAGTAATTTCACGTTTGTTTATAGAAGCATATAGCGAGGAATAAAAGTATTAACCGGAAAAACAAACAATTGTGAAAGCAATTATCCCCGTTGCTGGCGCGGGTACCAAGCTCCGCCCGTTGACATATACGCAACCCAAGGCATTGATACCCATTGCGGGTAAAACCATCCTGAGCGTCATTATTGACCAACTGCAGGAGGCTGGTGTTACTGAATTCATATTCGTGATAGGCTACCTGGGTGAAAAAATTGAACGCTACCTGCTGAAAAACTATCCTTCGCTTAAGTATACCCTCGTAAACCAGACAGACAGGAAAGGTACAGGTCACGCTATATGGCTGACTCGCAACGCTGTGGAGAACGATGAAGTGATGATCGTGCTGGGGGATACTATTTGCGACTACGATGTTAAGAAAGTAATTACCAGCAAGGTATCGCAGATCGGAGTAAAAAAAGTAGATGACCCGCGCGGTTTTGGTGTTGCCGAGTTGAATGATACTGACAAGGTGCTGAAGGTGGTGGAAAAGCCGCTGATACCCAAATCTAATATGGCTATGGTGGGTGTGTATTACATCAAAGAGACCGAGGCTATGTACAAAGCTCTGAATCAAAACCTGACTGACAGGGCGGATGAAGAAGGCGAATATCACCTGACCAATGCATTGCAATACATGATAGAGCAGGGGATTACCTTCAATGCATTTCGTGTAAATAACTGGTTTGATTGTGGTAAGAAAGAAAGCCTGCTGTACACCAACTCTGTACTGCTGAAAGAACAAAGCGAAAAAAATAAAGAGACCACAACATCATACAGGTATGATACCAGCGTTATCATTCCGCCGGTGAGTATTGCCGAAGGATGCACCATAAGTCATTCTATCATTGGACCAAATGTAACTATTGGTGAGCATACCAACATCAAAGCGTCTATCATAAAAGATACCATCATTGGTTCTTTTGCCGAGTTAGACGAAGTGGTGCTGCACTCTTCTATTATTGGTAGCGACGCATACGTACGCGGCCTCAGTCAGAGCCTGAACATAGGTGACAATACGGAGATCGACCTTAAATAATTGTGTGTAGTTATTTTGCCTGTGCAGTAGCTGAAACTTTTTTCAGTGCCTGCTCCCAGCGCCATGCAGTGTCCATCATCTGGTCCAGGTCAAACTTGGTGTCCCAGTCCAGCAGGGCTTGTGCTTTATAGTTGTCAGCATATACGGCTACTACGTCACCGGCGCGACGTGGCCCCAGTTTGTAGTTCAGCTTTTCGCCGGATACTTTCTCGAAAGCTTTTATCAGTTCCAGTACGGTTACACCATTACCTGTTCCCAGGTTGAAGACATCACATTGTTTTGTATTCCTTTCCTCTATCATGTACTGCAGTGCCTTGGTGTGAGCGTGAGCAATATCACTTACATGTATGTAATCTCTTACACATGAGCCGTCGCGGGTATCATAATCTGTCCCGAACACCTGCATCTCGGGGCGTTTGCCTATAGCCGTCTGTGTAATAACAGGTACCAGATTCTCAGGTTTTTCCTGCAGTTCACCTATCAATACAGAAGGGTGCGCACCTACAGGGTTGAAATAACGCAACAAGGTTACATTAAAATCTGGGTTAGGCCTGCAGAAATCGCGGCATATAGCCTCGCCCATCTGCTTGGTACGGGCGTATGGAGATTCCGGTTCAGCTAATTCAAACTTCTCATCAACAGGCAGCCTGTCAGGATTGCCATATACTGAGCATGAAGATGAAAAAACGAAGTTGTTTATTTTATTCTCCTGTGCGCATTGCAGCAGGTTCACCAATGAGTTGTTGTTGTTCCTGAAATATTTAAGTGGCTCATTTACTGATTCCGGCACAGATTTGTATGCAGCAAAGTGAATAATACCCACAATATCAGGGTTCTCCGTAAATACTGCCTCCGTATCTTCCAGGTTGCAGAGGTCTACTTTATAGTTCTTGATCGGTTTGCCGGTTATCTTTTGTACACCTTCCAGCATGCGCATGCTGCCACGCGAAAGATCATCAATAGATATTACATCAAATCCATTTTCTACCAGGTCTACAATAGTATGACCCCCTATATATCCGCAACCGCCGGTAACCAGTATTTTCTTCATCAGTAGTATTTACGTTACAAATATAACTTATCTATTTTACCTGTTGCATATCAACAAGGTTTTTATACAATCCACCCTTTGCCATCAGCTCTGTATGCGTGCCCTGCTCTACAATGTTCCCCTTATCCAGCACTATGATCTTATCGGCATGCTGAACGGTTGAAAGCCTGTGTGCTATTACAATACTGGTCCTGTTTTGCATCAGGGTATTTATGGCATCCTGCACTATACGCTCGCTCTCTGTATCTAGCGATGATGTAGCTTCATCCAGTATCAGGATAGGTGGATTTTTCAACACCGCGCGGGCAATAGTCACGCGTTGACGCTCGCCGCCACTCAGCCTTGCGCCGCGGTCTCCCACGCCAGTTTCATACTTATCAGCCTTCTGCATGATGAACGTATGCGCATTGGCTACCTTAGCTGCTTCTTCTACCTGTTCTGCCGTTGCGCTGCCCGTACCCAGTGCTATATTGTTGAATATGGTATCGTTGAACAATATAGGATCCTGGTTAACAATACCCATCAGTTTGCGCAGGTCAAACAGTTTGTAGTCTTTTATATTGATGCCGTCTATCAGTACTTCACCCTCTGTTACATCATGAAAGCGGGGTATCAGGTCGGCAAGAGTAGATTTACCTGCTCCTGACGAACCCACCAGTGCCACCATAGTTCCTTTTTCTATGGTCAGGTTGATGCCGTTCAGTATCTTCTTACTACCATAAGAAAAGTGTACATTCCTGAGTTCAATAGAATGATCGAAGCCACTTATTGTTTTCGCTTCAGGAAGTTCTTTAATGGTGTTCTCTGTATTCAGGAACTGTTCCATCCTGGCCACGGCTGCCGAACCTTTCTGCACGTTATAGAACGCGGTAGAGAGGTTCTTTATGGGGTTGATGATCTGGTAGAACAAGCCAATGAACATGATAAAGAATGGGCCTGTGAGTGATGATTGACCTGAGAATATAAGCTTGCCACCATACCACAAGATGATACACACAACGATGATACCCATGGTCTCCGACAGCGGAGAACTCAGGTCGCGTTTCATAGCTATCTTATTCTTCAGCCTGAATATCAGGTTGTTGATCTTTGTAAAACGACTCAGTTGGTGTTTCTCTGCGTTGAATGCTTTTACTACACGCATACCTACCAGTGTCTCATCTATCACACCCAATACATTACCTAACTGTTCCTGTGCTTCGCCTGATGGTTTTTTTAGTGACTTACCTATACGCCCTATTATAAGGCCTGAAACAGGTAACAGAATAAACAGGAACAACGTAAGCTGCGGGCTGATGATCAGCATAGCAGACAATGTAATAATGATCGTCAGTGGCTCACGGATGAAGGTTTCCAGTACGTTCATAATGGATATCTCCACTTCGTTGATATCATTGGTCATTTTCGATATGAGGTCGCCTTTACGTTCTTCGTTAAAGAAGCCTATTGGCAGCGACAACGCTTTCAGGAACATCTCGTTGCGCAGCTTGCGTATTACGGCATTACGTATCGGGTTAAGGATGTTCAATGAGCTGTATACGAAAAAGTTCTTCAGTATAGTGAACAGTATCACTGCCAGTATAGAGTAGGTTAGCGCTGTCAACGGTCCTTCTTCTTTTTCCAGTGTGCGCACCAGGTTGGTGGCAAATTCTATCACCTTGTTGCTCGACGGTTCTTTGCTATCATCAAACAACACCTGCAATACAGGTGCCAGCATTGAGAACGAGAACAGTGAAAATACTACTGCGAGCAGGCTGGTTAAAAAATACAGGGCTATCCTGTTCTTATAACCTTTAAGGTGCTTCAGTAGCGGGGCTATCTTTTTCATAATTTTATTCTATCGTCCAGGATACACTTCCGTCTTTTTCGTCTTTCAGCATAACACCCGTTTCCGCCAGTTTATTGCGTATCAGGTCCGATGTGGCGTAATCCTTTCTCTTCTTTGCATCGTTGCGTATCTCTACCAGCAGCGACAATACTTTATCTATTTTACCATCCTGTTGTGCAGCCATGCCTTGCAGGCCCAGTACATCCACCAGGTAGGTTTTGAATGTATCCGACAGCAGTTGATAAGTAGCCGCAGTTAATGCATCTTTATTTACCTGTCCGCTCTTGATGCTGTTGATAACCGGGGTGAGCTCAAACAGGTTAGCTATCACTTTAGCCGTGTTGAAGTCATCATTCATAAAGTCAGCACACTCATTGCAGAAGCGTGTTACTTTTTCATCCAGCTCTTTATCTTTTGCTGCGTCACTGGTCGATGGTGTTAGTTTCTGCAATACTTCGTAAGCCTCCCACAAGCGCCTCAGTGCTTTTTCTGATGCCTGCAGTGCCTCGTTCGAAAAATCCAGCGTACTCCTGTAGTGTGTTTGCAGTATATAGAAGCGCACCACCATAGGATGATAAGGCTGTTCCAGCAATGGATGGTCGCCGCTGAATAATTCTGTCAATTTAATGACATTATTATAGCTTTTACCCATTTTTTTGCCATTTATGGTGATCATGTTATTGTGCATCCAGTAGCGTACAGGTGCGCAGCCATGTGCTATGGTAGATTGTGCTATCTCGCTTTCGTGGTGCGGAAACTGAAGGTCCATACCACCACCGTGTATATCAAAGGTCTCACCCAGGTATTTACTGCTCATGGCCGAGCATTCAATATGCCAGCCGGGGAACCCTTCTCCCCATGGGCTGTTCCAGCGCATGATGTGCTCTGGTGGTGCTTTCTTCCACAGTGCGAAGTCAACCTTGTTCCTTTTCTCATCCTGTCCGTCCAGTTCGCGTGTAGTCTCCAGCAACTCGTCTATTTTACGGCCCGATAATTTTCCGTAAGGATATTCATCGGCATATTTCTTTACATCAAAATATACAGAGCCATTCACTTCATAAGCATATCCCTTCGTTATGATATCCTGTATCATATCTATTTGCTCTATCACATGCCCGGTTGCAGTAGGCTCAATGTTAGGGTCTATGTTGTTGAACAGGCGCATGCCCCAATGGTACAGGTTGGTATATTTCTGCACAAGCTCCATGGGTTCCATTCTTTCCAGGTGGGCTTTCTCTGCTACCTTATCTGTTGCTTCCCGGCCTTCTTCTTCAAAGTGACCCGCATCGGTTATGTTGCGTACATAACGCACTTTATAGCCTAAGTGTGTCAGGTAGCGATTCACTACATCGAAAGTGATGTAGGGACGGGCGTGGCCCAGGTGCGACTCCCCCGATACGGTAGGGCCGCACACATATAATCCGGCGTAGCCGGGAACTATGGGTTCAAATTTTTCTTTTTCTCTTGTATAAGAATTATATAGATGTAATGATGACATATAGCAAAATAAATGTAAAAAAATGGCTTAGCCTTGCAGTGCGGGTTTTATTTCAAAATTGGCAATAACAGGGCTGTGGTCAGACAGAGAAGTATAGGGCGACTTGTAGCCGATACATCGTAGTATTTCGGGGTCATAAAAGATATAGTCTATGCGTAACGTTGGTGACAGCCGGTTGTAGGTTCTGCCCAGTCCGTGTCCATAGTCAAGAAAGGCGTCGTTCAATACTTCGCTGAAACGGGTATAGGTATATGAGCCGGGCAGGTCATTCAGGTCGCCGCAAAAAATAACAGGGTAAGGGCTGGCAGCCATTATACTGCGGGTAACCTTTGTTTCCCTGGCTCTGCGCAAAAATGCGTAGTTGAACTTCCATAGATATGGTTTGCTATGTTTGATATCCGTATTAATACCCTGCGCGGTTTGTGTCAGTTCTTCAATATAGTCTTTATCGTTATCGCTTAGCCCGAAGGTATTCAGGTGGCCAAACAGCATCCTGATGGTATCTCCGTTCTTCAGTTGCATATCTGCCTGCAGCATATAGATATAGTCAGACAGTTTATTGGCTTTGAAGTTGAAAAGAGGGTAGCGTGAAAAAATGGCGGTACCCAGGAATATCTTTTTCCCCAGCGTATTATCCGCCTGGAAACGATAGTCTCTGTAATCATTATCCCTGATGATCTTTTCTGCGGCAGGGGTCATTATTTTTGTTTTAGGTGTATTGAACTCCGGCAGGCACAACACGTCAGGGTGTTCCTGTTGCACAAACTCTATGATCTTACGCTCGTGTTCCTTTTCATTGGGTTCGTCAAACAAGCCCATACCATGCACGTTCCAGTGCATTACTTTCAGTGTATTGTTGCGCGTGGCCAGGTCGCTGCTTTTAAAGTAGTTCATGCCAAATACTACACCTATCAGCTTATAGCATGCTACCAGGGCAATAATAGAGAGTAATGATCTTGCTTTGCGGCGCGAGAATATCAGCCATGCTAACGCAAACGAGATATTGGCGAAAATGGCCACCGGTGTGGTCAGGCTGAAAAGAGCTATATATTTTATATCAGCAGGGTGTGTTACCGAAGCAAGGGCACATATGGCCAGCCATGCTATGGCACACAGGTTCAGCAACAGTACTATCCGCCCCAGGAACCGCCTTATGAATTCTAATAGCTTTTTCAATAGCGTTATTTTTTATCATTACCGGCGGCTTTCATCAGTGTTTCTCTGTCTTCCTTACTCAGTGAGTCATATCCGCTGTGGTTGATCTTATCCAGTATAGCGTCTATCTTGCTTTGCGTAATGCCTTGCTTTGGTTTGGGGTTATACATGCTGATGGTCTTGTTGCGGCGGGTAGTGCTTTTATTTACAAAAGCTCTTTCATCAGGTTCAAAACGGTTATTCACTTTATCAAAAATGTCATACACCCATTCGCCCGGTCTGTAGCCGCTGCGTAGCAGGCGTACATATACAAAACCCATTAATGCTCCGCCGGATATCATGAACAATGGTGCCGCTTCGTACTGTATGTTCGCGTTCATCAGTTGCAGTACAAAGAATACGATGGCTACCACTACCAGTGGTATCCTGAAGTTTTCTGATAGTGAGAACTTATAGTCCGGTGCTAATGTAAGAGCCGCCACCGCCAGTCCTACTACACCTGCCTGTGCCCCGGTCATGATATCCCTGCCGGCAAAGTAAGCACCCGGTAATAGTTGTGCCAGCTGGTAGAATAGCCCGCCAACTACCAGGCTGTATATGAATATCGGGAACAACTGTTTATGCCCCACCAGCATCTGCACCAGTGAACCAAAAGTGTATAGCCACACCATATTACTGAACAACATCCAGAATCCTTCATGTACCCAGCCATAGGTCAGCACCGTCCATATTTTCAGCGGGAATCGTTCTATCGCAGGCATGGCTATGTTGCCTGTGAAATATTCGGGGAATATATTAGGATTAGCATCAGCTACCAGCAAAATAGCCCATGCTAATTTGTATATAACGTAGCATGAACCTGCCGCAATGATCAGTTTCAGCACTGAGTTCTCATTAAATGCCGGTATGCCTCTGGATGTCCTTATCATTACTATATATGCTCACGATTAATAAAAATGACTGCGGTTATGTTTGTTCCATATCTTCAACAGTATGAATGCTACCACCATACCACCAATATGTGCAAAGTGCGCTACGTTGTCTCCTGCAGAATTCCTGAACCCGGCAAATAATTCAAAAAGCGCATATGCACCTACCACATATTTTGCTTTTATCGGCACCAGGAAGTAGATGTACAACAATGTATTAGGGAATAAATACCCGAAGGCGAACAATATACCAAATACGGCACCTGACGCACCTACAGTCGCCTCGTCAAATACACCGGGCAGGTACACATTTTGTTCTGCATAATTATATCCATGTATATAGTGTTGCAGACTGCTGATGGCTTCCTGCGACATATTGGCTGATGGGTGGGTTACCCACTCGTTGAAGGTGTTGATTACTTGTATGGCCAATGGGTTGCGCCCTGACAAGGTCATATGATCGTCTATAAATGCACGGAAATTGTGTATAGTAGGGTCACTTTGAAATATATTAAAAGCATGTTCCATATTGTGAAACTGCCAGGCCACTACGCCCATGTGCAATATAGCTGCACCTAGCCCGCACACCAGGTAAAATATTAAGAATCGCTTCGGGCCCCATACATTTTCCAGTATGCTGCCAAACATCCATAAGGCAAACATATTGGAGAAGATATGCATCAGCGTTCCGTTAAGGTCGCCCACACTACCATGCATGAACATATGGGTAAAGAACTGCCAGAAATGGAAATACTCGGACTGCCAGTAGTGCAGACCCAGGTAATCAGCAAGGTCTATCCCAAACTTGCCTAAAACAAATTGGGCAAATACCATAATAGCATTAATGATGATCAGGTTCTTTACTATAGTCGGTAATATCTGGAAACGTCCTGGCCTGAATTCTGTCATGTTTTATTTTTGCGTCTTATTTCTGTCTTTTGCGATCCTGCGGGTATGATGGGCAAAATTAAGATTTAATAGCCGCATCAACCTCAAATTACAAATGTTAATATTGTATGGCTTGTTTTATTGTTATTTTATTTTAATGTAATGCCCTTTTTACAGATTTCATATCTGTTAATTCGTAAATATGGTTGGGCGATAATGAATGAAGTATTTTATTTTTATAAATAATTTATGTATATTTGCTATTATAAAATACACCATGAAGCTCTTTGACATATCTCAATAAAACAATGTAGCCACTGAATAGGTTCAAATACATTTTTATTTTCCGGATTGCAGGAAACAAAAAGAAACAAAAACGCAACATTCCTGTGAATAGTCTTATTGATAATCAATAAGTTGAGAAACTGAAAGATATTGTCTCGAAAAATGCAACAAAACATGATTGGCGAACATCTCAAAGGGGTGTTAGTCAATCAGGGTGGTTGATTTGCGAAGTATTTGAAATAAAACACGACATTTTACAACAAATTACTTCTCGTGTTTCCGCAACATATCCAGAACTCCTTCTTTCTGTAATATGCGGTACCCGATACGGTCATGAGATATGCCTTCTTTTAGTTCGTACTCAAAATGGTAATTTTCGTCATCCGTCATCCTTGTAACGAAATAAGAGAATAAAATATCAGGCCTTTCCTCAAAATGTTTGGCCACTTCATATAGATGGGTAGATAATATCTTGAGATGATTGGGCCGGTTCAGCAGTCCTGCTACCACTGCCCGTGTACACTCATAGGCATCGTGTACATTGGTGCCTTTAAAAAGCTCGTCCATCAGTACCAGGTGCGGTTTCTGTTCCAGCAGTTTTTCGGCCGTCAGCTTCATGCGTTTCACCTCTGCAAAAAAGTAACTCTCGCCTTTCAGCAGGTCATCTTCCACATGCATATTGGTGATGATGCCACTGAAGAAACTGATGCGAAGGTGGGTGGCGGGTACGCCGCAGCCCAAATGTGCCAGCAGTGCGGCAACGCCTATAGAGCGCATAAAGGTGGTCTTGCCCGACATGTTGGCACCGGTAAGTAACAGGAAGTTCTGATGCTCGTTGAATGCTATATCATAAGGTTGGGCATATTGCAATAAGGGGTGCTTTAATCCGTTTGCTTCAAAGCATAATGGGGTAGCTACTTGTAAATCAGGGAACACCCAGCCATGTTCTTTGGTAGCCTTAGCCATAGACTGCCATGCATCCAGTTTTGCATAGTGACTCATCAGGCGGTACACTTTGTTCTTTATTTCCCGCCTTGCCCTGAAGCTGAGTTGGGCCTGCTCTTTATAAGGAGTGTCTTTGGTCACACCCATCAGTATGGTTGAAAGCTCATTGTCCAGCTCTTTATTCATTGCCGAGGTTTCGGCTTCTAACAATTCAGGTAGCCCTTCTGTACCTGACAGTGCTGCCAGCTTTTTGCACCCATTCAGGAAATCAGCCAGGTGAGATAAGGAGAACTGGGTAAAGAAGTATTCACTTTTATTGAACAGCTTCTGAAATGTCTCGTTAAATATGAGTGATATACCTGAAGGCGGTGTAGATATGTGGTCTGCAGATTCGTAGAACTTCTCCAGCATCACTAATGTGCCGTTGGTGATGATCACAGGCCAGCAGTCCGGGTTGTCAGCAAGATACCTGATGCTGCCCTGTAGTTGCACCAGCGCCTCATAACTTTCAGGCGGACGTTTGATGTGCTTGTACAGGTACTCTTTTCCAGCGGCGGTGCGTGTGCGGTCTATCAGTCCAGCAATACCGTCACTACCATTGGCAGGAAAAACGGACAGGTCCTTAAATGTGATGACATCATTCAGCATTACCTGGCAAAAGAAAGCCTTTTCCCTCTAACGGCTTTGTTAATTTTACCGTTGTCCAGGGCTGCTTTACCGTTTACGAATGTATAACGTATATCGGCAGGTAAGGTTTCTCCTTCCAGCGGCGACCAGCCGCATTTGTACAGGATATTCTCTTTGGTCACGGTCGTTTTGCCTGCCAGGTCTACCAGTACCAGGTCGGCGAAATAGCCTTCGCGGATAAAGCCCCGTTCTTCTATATTGAAGCAGGTAGCAGGTGCATGCGACATTTTTTCTACCACTTTCTCCAACGATATCTTGCCCTCTTTTACATATTTCAGCATCAGCAGCAGGCTGTGCTGTACCAATGGTACGCCCGATGGAGATTTAGGATAGGGTTGTTGCTTCTCTTCCCAGGTATGGGGAGCGTGGTCGGTAGCAATAATATCCAGCCTGTCGTCCAGCAGTGCTTCCCAAAGGGCATCCCTGTTCTCCGGCGATTTGATAGCCGGATTACATTGTATCTGTGTGCCTAGTCTTGCATAATCATCCGATGTATAATTCAGGTGATGTACACAAACCTCAGCCGTTATCCTCTTTTCTGAAAGGGGGAACATGTTGGTGAATAGTTGCAGTTCCCTGGCAGTACTGATATGCAGTATGTGCAGGCGTGTGCGGTGTTTATTGGCCAGTTGTACTGCCATCAGCGAGCTTTGATAACAAGCATCCACGTCCCTTATCATCGGGTGATAGGATACATTGTCGGCACCACTGTATTTCAACTTATTCGCCTCAATGATACGCTCATCCTCGCAGTGGGTAGCTATCAGCAGTTCCGATTCGGAGAATATCTTATTCAGTGTCATAAGGTTGTCCACCAGCATATTACCTGTACTGGAACCCATAAATATTTTGATGCCGCAAACGTCTCTTTTCTTGTTGTTGGTCTTCAGTACTTCCTCGATATTGTCGTTAGAAACACCCATGAAGAAGGAGTAATTAGCGGCTGAAGTGAAGTTGGCAACACGGTATTTGTCTTCGAGAATATCCTGCGTAAGTGCGGGTGGACGTGTATTTGGCATCTCCATAAATGATGTTACACCACCGGCTACTGCTGCCATAGATTCGGTTTCGATAGTAGCCTTATGTTTCAATCCCGGATCGCGGAAGTGCACCTGGTCGTCAATAACACCGGGCAAAAGGTGCAGCCCCTCAGCATTTATCTCCCTTGCCCTTGGTGGGGTATTGATGATGCCACCTATTTTTTCAATTCGTCCATCCTTTATCAGCAGATCACCTTGTAGTTGTTTCCCCTCGTTTACTATCGTAGCATTCTTGATTAAAACCGTTTCCATACAGTAGAATAAACTAATTTATAACGCTATTTTTGTAACAATATTAACGCATACGTGCCGGAAATCACACTTTATGTTCAAAAAAGCACTGCTACTAGCCTGTTCCTACTTTGTATTTGCTGATGTTGCCACTGCGCAAACAACTTATTTGCAATTGGGACATGTTGATTATGAGTTACTTGACAGATTGGAGACCCGTTCAGGGAAATTATCTGATGACTTGTTCCTCACAACAAAGCCGGTGTCAAGAAAATCAGCTGTCAAATTCCTGATGGACACCAGGCAGGATGCAAGGTATATAGGCCTCAGTGCTATTGACAGGTACAATATCGCGCATATGATATCTGTAAGTGGTGAGTGGGCTGAGGAATCTGCAGGCGCTTTTACCTCAAAACACCCCATACTTAATACATTCTATAAAACACAACCAGATCTGTTCTATGTAAATAACCACGACTTCTTCTTGTCTGTGAATCCTGTTATCAGTGCTGTGGGTATTTCAGAGCAGGGCAACCCTGATAAAATGCTGTTTACCAGTAGCAGGGGCATTGAAATGAGAGGGCGCATCGTTAACAAGATAGGTTTCTATACTTACTTTACAGACAACCAGGAGACAGTACCAACGCATGTAGGCAAATGGCAGGATAGTTTTAACGCAGTACCGGGTGCAGATTATTATAAAGTTACGGGTACCAATAAATACGATTACCTCTTAGCACGTAGTTATATTGATTTTGCAGCAGTGAAGGATCATATCAATGTAACATTTGGTTACGATAAGCATTTTATTGGTGACGGTATGCGTAGCCTGTTCCTGAGCGATTTTTCAGCAGGCGCTACCTTTTTGCGCCTCACTACCCGCATCTGGAAGATCAACTATCAGAACCTTTACCTGGAGTTGAAGCCTCAATATCAACGTGGCCCGGATACCAGGCTCACGCGTAAATATGCTACCATGCACCATTTGAGTGTGAATGCCTTTAAGTGGCTGAATATAGGGATATTTGAGGCAGTTGTCTTCGACAGGAAAGACAGATTTGAATTCGGCTACCTGAACCCGATTATTTTATACAGGCAAACAGAGCGTATGATGGGTAGCCCTGACAATGTGTTATTAGGTATGAACTTCAAAGCGCTGGCATTAAAACATATCCAGTTGTATGGCCAGTTCTTGTTGGATGAATTTACTTTCAAAGAGCTGACTGCAGGTAATGGCTATTGGGCCAACAAATTTGCAGTGCAGTTGGGTGGTAAATACTTTGACGCGTTTACTGTTAAGAATCTCGATCTACAGGGCGAGATCAACCTGGTAAGGCCTTACACATATTCGCACTACGACAGTACTGCCAATTATACGCATTATAACCAACCATTGGCTCACCCATTGGGTGCAGGCTTTCTTGAGTTCCTGGGTAATATCCGGTACCAGCCTATGAAAGACCTGTACCTTAATGCCAAAGCCATGTATTATCAGCAAAGTACAGATACTGGGGGTGTCAATTACGGAGGAAATATCTTCAAAGACTATGACACCCGCCCGGGACAGTATGGTGTTACCTTGATAAATGGTGTCAAGTCGCAATGTGCACTCGCTAATTTCACGGCTACATACGAGCTGTTTGAAAACCTGTATATAGATGCCGGAGTGACCTATCGTAAAAAGGCTTATGATGGAGGTGTGTACCCAACAGAGACTACCACATACTTTACAGGGGGGCTCCGGCTGAATATAGTTCCACGGACATATGACTACTATTAAGAACGATAGATACACTGTTACTGCCTGAGTTGTAGTAATTTAGACCTGTCGCATGAATCATTTACCGCATCTTATACAAGACCTGGGGTTGGTACTGGTTGTTGCCGGGCTTACCACATTGCTTTTCAAGTGGCTGAAACAGCCTGTTGTGTTGGGTTATATATTGGCTGGACTGATAGTAGGGCCTCAGCTTACTTTGTTTCCGACTGTTTCAGAAATTGAGAACATCAGGATATGGGCGGATATAGGCGTGATATTCCTTTTGTTTACGCTGGGACTGGAGTTCAGTTTCAAAAAGCTCATCAATATTGGTGGTCCTGCTTCCGTAACAGGGCTGATAGAAATATCCGCTATGCTGGGCGTTGGTTTTATCCTCGGCCGCATTATGGGCTGGCCACTGATGGACAGCATATTCCTCGGAGGAATACTATCAATAGCGTCTACCACTATTATTATCCGGGCATTTGATGAGCTTGGCATAAAGGGCAAGAAATTCGCCGACCTTGTATTTGGCGTGCTTATCATAGAAGACCTGGTGGCTGTGGTACTCATGGTGTTGCTGTCAACCATATCTGTCAGTCGAGAGTTTGCAGGAATAGATATGCTGCTGTCTATTCTTAAGCTGGTTTTCTTTCTGGTACTATGGTTCATAGCCGGGATCTTTTTTATACCATCATTCCTGAGCAGGGTGCAAAAACACCTCAATGATGAGACCTTACTGGTATTGGCTATCGGCCTATGCCTGTTCATGGTGATATTCGCATCAAAGGCAGGGTTTTCACCCGCATTGGGTGCTTTTATTATGGGTTCTATTCTTGCAGAAACTATACAGGCAGAACGGATAGAACATATTATTACACCCGTGAAGAATTTGTTTGGGGCGGTGTTCTTCGTGTCGGTGGGTATGTTGATAGACCCGAGAATACTGGTTGAATATGCCGGTCCTATTTTGTTGATAACACTTGTGTTTATCTTTTTCAAAGTATTGCATGTTACACTTGGAGCTGTAATATCCGGTCAGCCATTACGAACAGCAATACTTGCAGGTATGAGCATGGGGCAGATAGGGGAGTTCTCGTTCATTATTGCGACACTCGGCGTAACACTTAATGTAACCAGTAGCTACTTGTACCCTATAGCAGTAGCTGTATCTGCTCTTACTACTTTCCTTACGCCCTATATGATAAAATCTGCGCCGGCTCTATATGACAGAGTAGAACATATACTGCCTGAAAAATGGAAAAAGACTTTAGTAAGGTATAGTACAGGTGCACAGAACATCAATACGATAGGTGACTGGTCGTTGGTTCTAAGGTCGTTTTTTATAATCTCATTTTTCAGTCTGCTGATATCTGTTGGTATCATTATCCTTTACCAGGAGGTTGTTTATGATTTTGTGTTAGGTAAAGTAGCTCGCACTATTTGGGCAGAGACCATTACTGTATTCTTCTGTCTTATTACTATATCTCCTTTCCTATGGGTGCTGATGATGCGTAAGTTGCAGCCTGCTGCATTTGCTAATTTGTGGGCCAATAAACGCTATCATGGCCCGCTTATTGTTTTAAGGTTATTACGTACAGGTATAGCTATTGGCATTATTGCAGTGATGTTCATCGCCTTCCTGCCAATTAAGCTGGCATTGGCAGCAACGGTGGTATTAGTAGGCCTGGTACTGTTCTTTGCACCTAAGATACATACCTTCTACCTGAGAGTTGAGGATCGGTTCTTTTTTAACTTCAATCATCGTGAGATAGTACACGCAAAGGCTAACCGGAAAGAACTTGCACCTTGGGATGCACACATTGCACAGTATGTTTTGCCGGTTGGTTCGCCCTGTATGGGCCGGTCGTTGGCCGAATTGGCTATTCGTGAGCAAACAGGTGTAAATATCGCTATGATCAAAAGAGGTGATATACACACCTTGATAGCACCGGGCAGAAATGAACGCATATATCCGGGTGACAGAATGTTTGTGATTGGCACTGACGAACAATTAGATGCATTCAAAGAATTTATTCAACCGGACAGCACACACAAAGAGCTGGAAGAGCAACATGAGGTAGTATTAAAGAAGATCGTGGTTACGGGTCAGTCTTATATGTTGAATAAAACAATTCGCGAAAGCGGCATACGTGAAAAAACAAACGGCCTGGTAGTGGGAATAGAAAGAGGCGGAAGGCGTATGCTGAACCCGGAATCGACTACTATTTTTGAAAAAGATGATAAGGTTTGGATCGTAGGTGATTCTGTATTGATAGAAGAGTTATTGTCGGTAACCTCTGAGAATGATTGACCGGCTGCTGTGGTTGGGTAACGATTCGAAATGAGTATATATTACACTGTCATTTGTTGCGGTAACTGTTCTGTAATTGGATAATAACAGAGTATACTGTGTTCCGGTGTCCTTACCTGTGAAGACCATGCCGTTATATGTCAGCTCGTGATTAGAGGAATCTATGCTGATACTTATCGTTTTATTGAAACTGTAATTAACAGTATTATTCGTCTTCCCTGTACCATTGAAATGAGATTCCGTAACTATACTGTCATTAACAAAGTATGTACCATTGAAAACGGGTTCGGGGTTTTCAATTATAGGTGTTGTATTGTTTTTGGGTTTCTGACAACTTAACAATAACAAATATGCCGATAATAAGAATGAGATCCTTGTAATCATGTATTGCAATATAGTTCAAATGCCAGTTTGTGCGTCGCGCTACCACGACGTTTTTACAATACGTTGCACGAAATGAATATTTTCTGCTATGATATTGACAAGGTAAATACCGGCTTGCAGGTGCGATATGTCAATTGACTCACTGGTAGCCATAGTTGTACTACTGTATATGTTTCTACCTGTTATATCTGAAATGGAAATATTGTTTTTGCCGTGAAGGTTCTTAATATTCAACTGGTTGGTTGCAGGATTGGGCGAAATCGAAATGTTTTGAGAACCTGTCATGTCAGTGACGTTTTGCGGAGCAGGTAATGTACCGAAACATGTGATGCTCCAGTCGCTGAAAGAGTTAGATGCTGTACAATATGCTCTTACATGTACACACTGTTGTGTGTCAGGTATCAACCCTTGCAACATGGTAACGGTACCTGAAACAGGTGTGCCACTTCCAGCAGGAGGGTTGGGGGATGTGTCAACGACAAACTCGTAGCTGCCCGCATTCTGGAATGGAGCCCAGCTGACACGGGCTGTGGTTGCTGTTATATCTGTGACGATGATATTGTACATCTGTAAGCCTGAACATGGAGTATTGAAGCATATGTAGTTCCAGTCAGACGTATCTCCCCGTGCGCATATTGCCCTTACAAAACAGCAGTAGGTTGAGTTGGCGGACAGGCTTTGTAACTGATAGTTATTATTTGTGGTAAAGCTGCCTTTTATGGTAGGCAGGTTGCTGGAAGTACTTACGACAAATTCGTAGCTGTAGGCTGCCGATATATTCGACCAGTTGACGGTTGCACCATGTTGCGTTATGTTGCTGACGCTTATGTTTTCCGGCTTGAAGCACGCGATAGAATAGTGCGTGTGTGTGAAAAGGATAATAACAATAATAATTATCATCCTTACAAAAAAACTGAGCATGGGTTTCATAAGGCTGTATTTATGTTATGAAGCTAATCAATAATAAGTTAGGCCATCATATTTTTTTCTTATGATACCAAAAAAACACCCCCGGCTTTTCGTTCCGGGGGTGCAAAAGATAATTATATTAATTAACGATTAAACGTTTTGCATCACGGTAGGTGCTGCGCTGCGTATCTCGTCATTAGCCTGATCTGCAAATTGTTCAAAGTTTTTGATGAACAGTTGAGCCAGTTCATTTGCTTTTTTATCGTATGCTTCCTTGTCGCTCCATGTATCGCGAGGATTCAGTATCTCATCAGGAGAGTTAGGACAAGTTTGCGGAACCAATACACCGAATACGTTGTGAGGTTTGTACTCTACATTGTCCAGTTCACCATTCATTGCAGCAGTGATCATAGCACGTGTGTACTTCAGGCTCATACGGCTGCCAATGCCATAAGCGCCACCGCTCCAGCCGGTATTCACCAACCATACTTTTGCATCAGGATGTTGTTCCAGTTTTTTACCTAGCAGTTCCGCATATTTAGCAGGATGCAGTGGCAGGAATACACGTCCGAAACATGCAGAGAAAGTTGTTTGTGGTTCTGTAACACCTACTTCTGTACCAGCCACTTTAGCGGTATAACCGCTGATGAAGTGGTACATAGCCTGTGCTGTGGTCAGCTTGCTGATAGGAGGCAGGATACCAAACGCATCGCAGGTCAGGAAGAAGATGTTCTTCGGATCGCCACCGTATGAAGGTTCTTTTGCATTAGGAATATTGTGTATCGGGTATGCAGCACGTGTGTTTTCAGTAATGCTACCATCTGTATAATCAGCTTCGTTAGTGCCTGCTTTGAAAACGATGTTCTCCAGCATAGCCTCATGCTTGATTGCATTGAATATCTGTGGCTCTTTTTCAGCACTCAGGTCGATAACTTTAGCGTAGCAACCACCTTCAAAGTTGAAAACTGAACCATCAGCCCATCCGTGCTCATCATCACCTATCAATGCGCGGTTGACATCAGCACTTAAAGTAGTTTTACCGGTACCTGACAGACCGAAGAACAAAGCAACATCACCGCCCTTACCCTCGTTGGCAGAACAGTGCATGCTCAATACGTTATGTTCGTGTGGCAGCAGGAAGTTCAGTACACCGAAGATACCTTTCTTCATTTCGCCTGTATAAGCAGAGCCGCCTATCAGTATGATCTTTCTTGTAAAGTTTACGGCAGTAAAGTTGCCCTGGCGTGTACCATCAGTAGCTGGGTTGGCCTCAAAGCCCGGAGCCTGAAGTATCAGCCAGTCAGGATTCTGGTTGGCTATTTCATCTTCCGTAGGACGCAGGAACAGGTCGTTACAGAACAAGTTAGCCCATGGAGTTTCATTTATTACACGGATGTTCAGCCTGTATTTAGGGTCAGCACATGCATATGCATCACGTACCCACACCTCTTTACCATCCAGGTAAGCACATACCTTATTATAGAGGTTATCAAATACCTCAGGAGTCATAGGGATGTTCACATTACCCCAATCAACACTGTTTTCTGTGTATGCGTCTTTTACGGTGAATTTGTCTTTTGGTGAACGGCCGGTGAATTTTCCGGTATTTACGCAAAGTGCGCCTGTGTCGTTCATCTGGCCCTGGCCAAGTTCAACTGTTTTGTTGATCAATTCTGTCGGAGAGAGATTCCAATGTGCAACTGCAACATTAAGACCCAGGTCGGAAAGGTTTGCCGTTGGGTTCTTTTTGCCATTTTCCTGCATAAAATCCTTTTTGGTAAAAAATTTTTTGAACGGCAAAAATAGCACATAAAAAGAATAGAGGGCATTAATTTTTCCCCCGTTTACCAGTCGTTAACGCTGACATTTGTCATGTATTTTGTTAACCTGAATATATATCAGGCAGTAGTTGTGTAATATGCTGGTCATTCTTGTTAAAAACAGGCTTCCTGATAATTGTTTGCAGACTGTTGATAAACTATATAAGCTCCTGTATTCCATATGCTTGTAACAAGCATTTCCAGCCCTTAAATATGACACTGGCTGGCAAAAGAAAAATAGGGTATATAAAATTGCATTCAGTCTTAGTTTTTGAACGAAAAACGAGTATCTTTGCGCAAATTTTAGGCAGAGTAATGGTTGTAAAACGTCTTTTTTCCTTACTGGTATTGATTTTGGCCCTTTTCGGAACCCCTGATTTCGTATATGCTCAACACGGTGGCGAAGCTCATCATGAGGCATCAGAACATGGCCACGGCGATGCAAAAGAAGAAAAAGGTTTCAATGCATCTGAAGTAATCTTCGGTCACATCAGGGATTCTCACTACTGGCACCTGTTTGATATTAATGAAACGCCGGTAAGCCTGCCACTGCCTGTTATTATATACCACCCCGAAAAAGGACTGGAAATATTCTCAGCTTCAAAATTCCACCACGGTCACGAGTCTTATAATGGTTATTATATAGACCATAATGTGAAAATGAAGGAAAAGATAGCATCTGAAGATGGTGCTGCTATCAAAGATTTCTCTATAACCAAGAACGTATTGTCTATGTTCCTGTCTGTAGTAATTCTACTGACACTGATGTTGAACGTAGCTAAGAAATATAAAAAGAACGGAGTGATGACCGCACCAACAGGTTTTCAGAATGCATTGGAACCTGTTATTACTTTTATCCGCGACGAAGTAGCGAAACCTAACCTCGGCAACAGGTATATGACCTATATGCCGCTGATACTGACCGTATTCTTCTTCATATGGATCAACAACCTTTTGGGGCTGTTGCCGGGCGGTGCCAACTTTACCGGTAATATAGCTGTAACAGCTTGCCTGGCAGTTGTATCCTTTACTGTAATGATGGCCAAGAGCAACAAGCATTATTGGAGCCACTTACTTAATCCTCCGGGTGTTCCTTTTGGCATCAAATTGCTCCTGGTACCTATTGAGATAATGTCTATGTTCATCAAGCCGATGGCGTTGTGTATACGTCTTTTTGCTAACATGATGGCTGGACACATAGTAATTTTGAGTGTTATATCTATGATATTTATATTTGCTGCACTAAACCAGGTAGCCGGTATCGTTTTCGTGCCGTTCTCTCTTGCGTTTTCTGTTTTCATGTTCTCGCTCGAGTTACTGGTGGCAGCAATACAGGCTTTCATCTTTGCCAACCTGACAGCAGTGTTTATTGGCCAGGCAATAGAGGAGCCGCATCATGATCATGGCGGAGACAGGCAGATCGAAATGTAATTAATATATTTATAAAGATTTTTATTAATCAATAAAACCAAATAACATGTCAGTGTTAAACACAATTATGTTGCAAGCAGGTGATGTAGCTACTGCAGCTGCAGCCGCAGCAGGTACTGCTAAAGCAGGTGGTGCTATTGGTGCAGGTATCGCAGCACTGGGTGCTGGTGTTGGTATCGGCCAAATCGGTAAAGGCGCGGTAGAAGCTATCGCTCGCCAACCGGAAGCAGCTGGTGAGATCCGTAGTAACATGATCCTTACTGCAGCCTTCGTTGAGGGTGCTGCTCTGTTCGCGATCATCGTAGGTTTCCTTGCTATGGTACTGTAAACGCAACGTACAAAACTTAACTGCACCCTGAGCATAGGGCAAGGGGTGCAGTTATTAACCTTTACTAACAAGAATAGAATATATAAATAAGAAACTATGGATTTGTTAACTCCTGAATTAGGGTTGTTTTTCTGGACGCTGATCGCATTCCTGGCAGTGTTCTTTATCCTTAAAAAATTTGCATGGGGACCAATATTGAAAGCCCTGAGCGAACGAGAATCAGGTATTGCGGAGTCTATTGCTACAGCCGACCGTCTGAAGCAGGAAATGGCGCAAATGCAAAACGAGAATGAAGCCCTTATGGCCCAGGCTCGTGAAGAGCGCTCACAGATGCTGAAAGAGGCACGTATAGAAAGCGAGCGTATCATCAACAAAGCAAAAGAAGATACCAAAACTATTGCTGACAAGATGCTTGTAGATGCCCGTCAGCAGATAGACCAGCAAAAGATGGCTGCCCTTACTGAGGTGAAGAACCAGATAGGTAACCTGGCAGTAGAAGTAGCTGAAAAAGTTTTGCGTAAAGAACTGGCAAGTGCTGACAGCCAGAGTACATACGCTCAAACACTGGTAGAAGAAATAAAACTGAACTAAGAAAATGCCGAATCCTCGTCTTGCATCACGTTATGCCAAATCGCTTATTGACCTTGCTGTAGAAAAGAACAGCGTGGAAGATACACTGGCAGACATAAAATACCTGGACAGCATATGCCGCAACTCAATTGAGTTTACTAATATGCTGCGCAGCCCGGTGATACATGCCGGTAAAAAACTGGATATTATAACAGCGGTAGTAGGTGATAGCCTGAAGCCTCTGGCCCAGTCTTTTGTAAAACTGCTCGTGTCCAAAGGTCGCGAAGAGAACCTGCCTGAAATTGCACATGCATTCATTCAGCAGTACAAAGAGATGAAGAATATAAGGTCTGTAAAATTGATCACTGCTACACCTATTAACGATAGCCTGAAACAAGCTATTATGACCAAGGTAAATGCTGCTGTGCCCGGTGCCACTATCGAGTTGTCAGAACATATAGACGAGTCATTGATAGGAGGTTTCGTATTGCAAATGGAAGATAAGTTGTTCGATGCCAGTATACGCCGCGACCTGAATGATGTGAAAGCGCAATTCAGGAAGAATATTTACGTTGCTGAGTTGAGATAATTAATAAATTGAAATTTTTATAAACGATTATAAAATAGAATATCATGGTTGAAATTAAACCGGATGAGATTTCGGCGATTCTTCGCCAACAGCTTACAAACTTCAACGCTTCTGCCGACCTGGAAGAAGTAGGTACCGTACTACAGGTAGGTGATGGTATCGCTCGTGTATATGGCCTGAATGGTGTTCGCCAGGGTGAGTTGGTTGAATTTGTTGAAAACGGTGTTAAAGCCATCGCATTGAACCTGGAAGAAGATAACGTTGGTGTCGTACTGATGGGTGACAGCGGATCTATTAAAGAAGGTGCACAAGTGCGTCGTACCGGACAGATCGCATCTATCAAGGTAGGTGAGGGTATGGTTGGCCGTGTGGTAAACACATTGGGTGAGCCGATAGACGGTAAAGGTCCTATTACAGGCGACCTGTACGAGATGCCACTGGAGCGTAAAGCACCGGGTGTTATCTTCCGTGAGCCGGTAAAAGAACCACTGCAGACAGGTATCAAAGCGATAGATGCGATGATCCCTATCGGACGTGGACAGCGTGAGCTGGTGATCGGTGACCGTCAGACCGGTAAAACAGCTATCTGTATCGATACCATCATCAACCAGAAAGAATTCTACGAAGCAGGCGAGCCTGTTTATTGTATATATGTAGCAATCGGTCAGAAAGCATCTACCGTAGCAGGTGTTATGAAAACGTTGGAAGAGAACGGAGCGATGGCTTATACTACTATCGTTGCGGCTTCGGCTTCTGATCCTGCACCACTACAGTTCTACGCTCCGTTTGCGGGTGCTGCCATAGGTGAGTACTTCCGTGATACAGGACGTCCTGCACTTGTAGTATATGATGATCTTTCTAAACAAGCGGTGGCTTACCGTGAGGTTTCCCTGCTGCTGCGTCGTCCGCCGGGCCGTGAGGCATATCCGGGTGACGTATTCTACCTGCATAGTCGTTTGCTGGAGCGTGCTGCGAAAGTGATCAACAGTGATGAGATAGCTAAGAACATGAACGACCTGCCTGAAAGCCTGAAAGATAAAGTGAAAGGTGGTGGTTCTTTGACTGCATTACCAATCATCGAAACACAGGCTGGTGACGTATCTGCGTATATCCCTACAAACGTGATCTCGATCACTGACGGACAGATATTCCTTGAGTCTAACCTGTTCCTGTCTGGTATTCGTCCTGCCATTAACGTAGGTATCTCTGTAAGCCGTGTGGGTGGTAGCGCTCAGATCAAATCAATGAAAAAAGTTGCCGGTACACTGAAACTTGACCAGGCGCTGTATCGCGAGATGGAAGCATTCTCAAAATTCGGTGGCGACCTGGATGCTGCTACAAAAACAGTACTGGACAAAGGTGCGCGTAACGTGGAAATACTGAAACAAGCTCAGTACTCTCCGTTCACAGTTGAAAAGCAGGTGGCTATCATATACCTGGGTACCAACAACCTGATCCAGCAAGTACCTGTTAAGAACGTAAAAGAGTTTGAAGAAACTTTCCTTCGCGAAATGGATTCAAAACTTCCTGATGTTCTGGCAGAATTCAAAAAAGGTCAGCTGAACGAAGCAAGTATCGAGAAAATGGTAAAACTGGCCAAAGACCTGATACCTCAGTTCAAGAACTAGTATTTGACATTTATTATACAAAGCCGGCTTAAATTATTAAGCCGGCTTTTTTTTTATTATGTTCCTGAACCTCCGTAATTTCATCAAATTAATAATTGAAATATGAAAATACCTGTACTCAATGTGAAGAGTTTGAGCGTGATTGCAGCATGCTGTTTTTATTCGACAACATTATTTGCACAGTCTGTAAAAACAGAACGCAACCCGAAAGACAATACTGTAAAAACTGTTCTGTTCGAGAATGGTCAGCAACCTTCAAAAGATATGTTGGCTTCAGTAATAGCTGAATATACTGGACTACATATGCCAGCAGACCTTAAGCTGAAATTCTCGCATAAGGAGAAGAATGGAACTGAGATAATAAGGTACTCCCAATGGTATAACAATGTACAAGTGGAACATGGCTCTGTATCTGTAATGATGAAAGACAATGCTATCACTTTTATCAACGCAAACATATTTCAGCCTTCGGGTATACACACTGTTGCTCCGGTACTATCAGAAAGCGAAGCGTTGACCAGGGCTTTGCAGCATATAAATGCGAAGGAGTATATGTGGGAACATACTACTCAATCGAAATTAACAGCTAATAACCCATCTTTTCAACAGCCTGTTGCAACCCTTGTATGGGTAGAAGATTTTACTACAGATGAGTTGGACAGGCAATTGCACCTGGCTTATAAGTTTGACATATATGCTAAGCAACCTGTAAGCCGCGACCTTATTTATGTAGATGCGATTACAGGTAATATATTGCTGAAAGATGCGATAATAAAGCATGTGAATGCTACAGGGACATCTGTTTACAGCGGCTCTGTAAATTTTACTGTATCTAACACAAGTCCGAATGTTTACGAGATGTACGATTCCAACCGTGTACTGTCTACATATGACCTGGGTGGCGGTACAGACCTTGGTTTTGCAAGTCTTATCAGCAATAACTCAACAACATTCAGCAAGAGTATAGCTGTAGATGCACACTGGGGCGCTACTAATGTTTGGGACTACTGGATGAATGAACATAGCTGGAATAGCTATGATGGATCAGGTTCTGAGTTGTATAGTGTTATAAACTATGATGTTGCTTATAATAACGCATTTTGGAATGGTTATGCCATGCTGTATGGTAATGGCACCGGTATGTTCAACAGTGGGTTTGAACCGTTAGTATGTCTTGATGTTTGCGCGCATGAAATAGGTCATGGCGTCTGCCAGTCTACATCAGGATTAGTATATAGCAAAGAGTCAGGTGCCATGAACGAGGGTTTTAGTGATATATGGGGAGCGGTTGTGGAACATTATGGAGCGCCTGAAAAACAAATGTGGACCATTGGCGAGGAAATACGAGTAGGTGCTTTACGCAGCATGAGCAGCCCGAAACTGTTTAAAAATCCTGACTGCTATACAGGTACATATTGGACAAATGTTGTGGGTTGTTCTCCTAATAATGGTAATGACCAGTGCGGTGTGCATAACAATAGTGGTGTGCTGAATCATTGGTTCTACCTATTGGTTGAAGGCGGTAAAGGCACAAACGACCTGTCGAATAATTTTGAAGTGGCTGGTATTGGCGTTAAGAGTGCAGCGTCCCTGGTTTTTCTTACTGAGCAGGCGCTTAGCGCTACCGCTACTTATGCTGACTGTCGCTCTACGTCCATTGGTGCTGCATCAACACTTTTTGGCAGTTGCAGTCGTGAGGTAGAAGCTGTAACCCGCGCATGGTATGCTGTAGGTGTAGGATCAGCATTCAGCCCTTGTGCTCCGCAAATAGGTTTTGCTATTGCAGATACAACCGTAAACAAAGTTGTTCCGGGTATTATTTGCCCATCATCAAAAACAATATCAATACCATTGAGGATCACAGGTAACGCACCAACAGGAGGTAATGCATCTGTTACTGTAGCAGGAACCGGTACTGCCATTGACGGTGTGGATTTCAAAATTGTGAACAGCCCGCTGACATTTAATTCCGGCAGTTCGGCATCTCAAAATATACAGGTAAGTATCATTGATAACGGTGATGTCACCAAAGACAAAGTATTAAAGCTATACTTTACAATTACAAAGAATGGTAGCAACGCTTCAACTTCATATACTTATGATACCTGTGTTATTACTATTACCGGTGAAAGAGATGAACCTGATACAAATGGTAATGTTCATCATAGGGTGAATACTGCGAACGTAAAAAGCAAGGCTATTACGCCTTTCTTCAGCAGGAACAAGCTGGCCCGTTCGCAGTTTATTATAACAGCCGATGAGATGCTGGCGGCAGGCGTTCGACCTAACGAACAGATTACAGCTTTGGAGTTTAATGTTACGGAAAAGAACTCAACACAGGCATTTAATAATTTCAATCTGAAACTGGCGACCACTACTGTTAGTGATGTCAGTGCGGGCAACCCTACTGTTACTACGGTTTACTATAATGGTAATCTCACTACACAAGCGGGTTGGAATACACTACAATTCAGCACTCCCTTTATTTGGAATGGCACTGATAACCTGGCGATAGAAACATGTTTCTCTAACCTTACAGCAGGAACCGAAAATGACTTTATAGAGGGCATTGTGACGGACTATCCGGCAACCTCAATTGCACATTCCAACTCAGGTACAGACGGGTGTACACTTGCATTTTCTTCAGGAAATTATTATTACAGTATCGCCAAGCCGGTTATCCGCCTGGTGCAGCCTACTTTTGCTACACAGGTGGAAACGATAAAAGTAGCGGGCCGTCCGTGGGAAGTGAGCCCTAACCAAAGTGTTTATTTTACCAACGACACATCAGGCAAACTTATTGTGAACATAAGCAAACCCCAACTTTTACTGGGTTGTACTACAGTAGGCATTACCGCGCAAGGAAACGGACTAGATACTGTAGTTGGAAATAATTACAAAGGCGTAAAGCGTTCTGTAAAAGAATTCTCTGTTTCAACACAGAACAACACGACCTCTGCAATGCCTAACTACGAAATGACCTTGTATTTTGATACTTCGGAGCTTTCGGGTGTCAACCTGGCCAATATGCGCATTGTAAGCACCGATGCTACTACAGATGCAATGATGAACGGTGCTAATACGGAGATTGTAGTTCCTGTTATTACTAACGGGCCAAATTATATATCCTTCAAGGGAAGTTTTAAAGGTAACAACAATGGTATGTGGAAAGGTATCTGGGGTAGGTATTTTATTACAGAGAATACTTTCAATTTATTACCATGGGAATCTGTTGAAGGAATATCTAAAAACACCGGCAACATTCGCGTGGTAAATAATCCTTTTACAGATAAGATATACATTAGTTATACATTATCTGCTAATACTGTTGCTCGGGTAAAACTGTATGATATTACAGGTAAAACCCTGCTGGATAAAGAAGAACAATTGGCAGCCGGTAGCAGCAGGTTCGTGGTAAATGTAGGAGATACACAACTGGTACCCGGTAATTATATATTGCAGGTGATAACAGGCAGCGAAGTGCTGACACAGAAAATGGTGAAACAATAATACAAAGAGACCATAAATAAAGAAGCCCCTCATGAGGGGCTTCTTTATTTATTATGAGTTCAGAATGTTCCTGGAGATGACCAGCTTTTGAATTTCTGATGTACCCTCGCCTATGGTACACAGCTTGCTGTCACGATAGTATTTTTCAACCGGGAAGTCTTTGGTATAACCATATCCTCCAAATATCTGCACCGCGTCGGTAGCTATCTCAACACTTATCTCAGATGCATAATACTTGGCCATGGCAGACTCCTTGGTCATGCTCACGCCGCGGTTCTTCATGTCAGCAGCCTGGTATATCAATGCCTCAGCAGCAGATATTTTTGCATACATGTCAGCAAGTTTGAAAGCGATCGCCTGGAAATTGGCTATCGGCTGGTCAAATTGCTCACGTTCTTTTGAATATTTAAGAGAAGCTTCATAAGCACCCTGTGCTATACCCAGTGCCAGCGATGCGATAGAGATACGTCCGCCATCCAGGACTTTCATAGCCTGTCGGAAACCGTCACCTACTTCGCCCATGCGCTGTGCGTCTGATATGCGGCAGTTGTCAAATACTAATTCTGTTGTCTCTGAAGCACGCATGCCCAGCTTGTTCTCTTTTTTGCCGGCAGAGAAGCCCGGAGTACCACGCTCTACGATAAAAGCAGTTACATTGCTTTTGGCACGTGGTTCGCCTGTACGTGCAAGAACTACTGCCACGTTACCACTCTTACCGTGGGTGATCCAGTTTTTAGTACCATTCAAAACCCACTCATCACCATCTTTCACAGCAGTGCAGCGCATATTGCCCGCATCGCTGCCTGTATTGGCTTCAGTAAGTCCCCATGCACCTATCCATTCGCCCGATGCCAGTTTGGGAAGATATTTTTTCTTCTGCTCTTCATTGCCGAAGTACAGGATGTGTCCTGTGCATAATGAGTTGTGTGCAGCTACCGAAAGACCGATAGAGCCACATACTTTAGCTATCTCGCTCACAACAGTAACATACTCAAAGTAGCTAAGTCCGGAACCTCCATATTCTGTAGGAACCAGTACACCCATCAGGCCCAGTTCCCCCATTTTGTGGAACAACTCAACAGGAAATATCTGTTCTTCGTCCCACTTCATCATGTCCGGACGGATGTGTTTATTCGCAAAGTCGCGGATCATATCAGCGATCTGCAATTGGGTATCTGTGTATTGAAAATCCATAAAATATTATATGTCCAAAATCTGTCCGCAATTTTACGAACTTTTTGCCAACAGTCCATATTTACGTGCAATATGTTGTGTCATCTAAGGCAGTTCTGTTATTATATATGTGTGTTATTTCTATGCGTAGTGCTACTCAAGAACCGTTCTTTGCAACAACATCTCTTTGGTATCCTGTTTGAATCTGTACACTTCAAACACTTGTTCCATATTGGTAAATTTACCCAGTTTGCGTCTTTGCGCTAATATTCGATGCGAGAGACCCTTACCTATACCTGGCAGGGCAATAAGTTCAAGAGAGTCTGCTGTGTTCAGATTCAGTTTTGATGTTACAGGCTGTTGGTAGTATTGTGTATTCAGGTTTACTACCTTTTTTTTATCCGGTATGGCTACTTGTTGTAGTTCCACTTTATCAGGATGCACCCACAAGTGCATGGTGGCTTTCACGATTATCAAAACCAGTATCAGTAGCAGCAGTGCTATAATACCCATGCGTTCTGTTCGGGTAAAGCTGGTGTATGACCGGAAGTGGTTTTTCATGCGTAGGGTAAAGCTACAAATTACCTGTTATATGAGGTCGCTGGAAAGGGGCAGTCACTATTCTTTTGCACTTTCCCGCATTGCTTTTTTCTGTGCAGGGGTAGGCGCTGGTGTCCATGAGTTATCATATGGTTTGAAGACGGGGTTCTTCAGTAGCTCATCTACTTCAATTTTACCGTCCATATAGTCCGCCAGCGATTGAAAAGCTGATTTGTTCTCTTTTTTGAATACCAGCAATGCAGCATTAGCCCCAGCTTTGGTAGCAATCGGCACGCCACCACCCAGCTCTGCCCAATGCCCTGCTAGCAACAGGTTCTTTACCGGGGTCTGGTAATGGGCAACCTTACTTTGCATATTCTTTTTGCCGGGGCGTGCGCCCATCATAGTACCGCCTTTGTTGCCGGTGTATCGCCAGTGTGTAACGGGAGTGGCCACATCGTAGAACAGGATATGGCTGCGCAATCCCGGAGCAAGTTCTTTTTCTACCCGGTCAATTATTATTTCTGCTATAGCGGTTTTATTATTCTTATATGCTTCGCCACGTACATAGTTACCCTTTTCGTCTTTCTCAGTATGCCATTCGTTATACTGGTGCATAAGCGCTGGCATAAAGAGTGTCAGTGTTCCATTGCCTTCAGGGGCCAACGTTTTGTCGCGGCAAGAGGGGGCAAGTATGATAAGTTCACTCTTGTGTGGGTCGCCGCTGCTGTGTTCCGCACGCGGTATGTTCTCGCTGCCGATGTGTACCATTTCTTCACCAAAGCCTAATTCCTCTGTAGGACAATCCAACGCGATTGATATGGTTACTGATGATGCATATAATTCCGCATCTCCCAGTTTCTGTTTCAACTTTCGCGGAACGATATGTTCAGGCAGCATCTTTTCGTAGAGTGTCTCAACATCACAAGCAGCCAGTACGTATTTACTGTTTACAGTGTACTCATTACCTCTATGTTCAAAACGTACACCATTGGCAGTATCACCTTCCAGCAATATCTCCTGTACGTTGCATTTAAAATACAGGTCGTTGTGATAATGCTCTATCACATGTTGCAGCCACTCAGGAATTACCTGCCCGCCACCTTGTGGGGGGCTTTGGAAATCCTTGTAATATGCCCATCCTATTGGCACCAGGCAGCCCAGCAGCTCACCTTCTGACGAGAAGATGTCATGTATCTTTTTGTCTTTAAAATATTTGTTTAGCCCTTTCCTGATACCGTCATCTCCGCTGTAAGTGATGAATGGAATAAAAGGCATAGCAAACCTGAGCAGGCGCAGTTTGTTGGTCATCCGCTCCAGCGGCCCCATGGTCTCTTCAGAGCGGAATATGTTACCAAAGTTCTTGAATGAGTAGCCAATTTTTTTTGCCGCCTTAAAAAAACGGATGATGCCTTCTTTGCTGTTGGGGTATTCTCTGATAAGTTGGTCTCGGAGCTCATCAGGGTTGTTGGTCAGCATATAATCAAAGCTATCACCCTTGAAACGTTTGATCTTGCGTTGCACCACGGCATGAGGATAATCATTACCCAGTATGTCGAAAACCTTGGTGACCAACCCCTTAGGCCCATATTGGTTCAGCCAGTGTATAGCGGTGTCAAAACGAAAATCTTTGCGTCGGAAACCTGCCAGGTACCCACCCGCATGTGGCTCTTTTTCCAGTACACAAACGGAAAAACCGGCTTTGCTTAGTAAAGCAGCAGCGGTAAGCCCGCCTACACCCGCACCTATCACTACTATATCGTAATATGGCTGTATATCAAGTTTCTGCATAAGGGTGTGGCAAGATAGGATAATTTGGGTGATGCTGAAAACAGCAAGAGGAATTGAATTATAAAATGACACATTAGGAATGAATAAACTAAGTGTACTGCAGATAATTATCCCATTGCCAGCCCATTGCACTATCTTTGCACCCGAAACTGAAGATCATGCGTTACAGTATAGTTGTTTTAATATTTATGGCTTTGTTGGCAGGCAGCTGTAGGGAAGCACGTATTCACGAAAAGGCTGAATGGGGTAAATATTTCCGGGAAGAGGGTATAGATGAGACCAAAGCCTGCTTTATTCTGCGCGATAACAACCACGAGGCTATTGATTACTATAATAAAGAACGGTGCCTGGAGCGTTTCAGTCCCGCTTCTACTTTCAAGATATTCAACTCGTTAGTAGCTTTAGAGATACCAAAAGTACCAGACGAGCAATTTGTCATTGCCTGGGATAGCATTGAACGTTGGAATCCTGAGTGGAACAGGGATATGGACATGCGAGATGCTTTCAAACTTAGCAATGTCGGGTATTATCAGGAGTTAGCTCGTCGCATAGGGCCTGATTATATGCAGCACTACTTAGATACGGTGAATTACGGTAATAAAAGTATTGGTGGCGGCATAGACGTTTTTTGGCTGAACGATAGCCTGAAAATATCTGCTGACGAGCAGGTAGGGTTTGTAAAACGACTCTATTTTAACGAATTGCCATTCTCTGAGCGTACACAACGCATCGTGCGCAGTATGATGATTCAGGAGCAGAACGATGCTTATAAGCTGTCATACAAAACAGGCTGGTTCCAGACCAATGAAAAGAATATGTTGTGGGTGGTTGGTTATATAGAACGGATAGAACACGTGAAAGAACATGAGAACGCAATGAATAAGAGTGACATCCGCATGTATCCCTATTTCTTTGCGCTGAATTTCGAAGTGCCACGCAATGACGATGGCAAGAACTGGGCTGAGGTCCGCATCAGCATCCTGAAAAACATCCTGAAAGACTTTGGCGCTATGCCATCGGAAAATACAGAGGGATAGAATAAATATTCTGAAACATAAAAAAGCTGCATGATACATCATGCAGCTTTTTTTATGTCAATTATCGGTTTATCTAAAATAGCTTTTTGAGCACATTATGCACCACATGAGGTTTGCCAAGTGTATAGAAGTGCAATATCTGTGTGCCGTTCTTCAGCAGGTCTTTACATTGTTCATACAGCCATTCTTCGCCCACCTGCTCGCAGGCTTCCGGCGTCTTGGCCTCGTTTATAGCCTTATACAGGTCAGTTGGTATCTCGGTATTGAAGATACTGGGTACCACGGTCAGTTGACGTTGGTTATATAGTGGTTTTAGCCCGGGTACGATTGGAACATTAATACCTGCGTGTTTGCAATTTTCTACAAAGTTGTAATAATGTTTGTTGTTGAAGAACATCTGTGTGGTCACATAATCAGCACCCAGGTCTATTTTGCGCTTTAGGTAATACAGGTCAATATCCGTATTCGCCGATTCAAAATGTTTTTCGGGGTAACCTGCAACGCCGATGCAAAAATCTGTATTGACCCCGCCAAGAATATCATCCTCAAGGTATTCACCTTTATTCAGTTTTATTATCTGGCCAACAAGCTCTTCTGCATAGCGGTGGCCATTGGGGTGCGGTGTAAAAAACTTTTCATGTGCTGCTGCATCGCCACGTAACGCCAGTACATTCTGCACACCCAGGAAGTTCAGGTCTATCAACGCATTCTCGGTTTCTTCTTTACTGAAACCACCACATATAAGGTGAGGGATAGCCTCCACCTTGTATTTATTCATGATAGCCGCACATATACCAACCGTACCGGGGCGCTTGCGTATCTCAACACTCTGGAAACTACCATCAGGACGTTTCTTATATACCTGTTCAGCACGGTGATAGGTAACATTGATAAATGCAGGCTTGAACTCCATCAATGGGTCCAGTGTTTTGTATATAGACTCGATGCTTTTGCCTTTAGGGGGTGGCAGCACTTCAAGGGAGATGATAGGCCCTTTGTTATTAGCTAAATAATCAGTTACTTTCATATCGAAAGCAAATGTAAATAAGTTAGGGCTGATTTTTATTACAAGAATTAGCACCAATTTGGCAATGTAATTTGCGGGTACTTATACATCGTTTGTTATTTTTGTCGCAAATACTGGGTATTGAGCATCGAACAAAGGAAAATAATAGCAAAGGGACTGGTGAAACGTTACGGCAAACGTACAGTGGTGAATAATGTGTCTTTCGAGGTGAACCAGGGAGAGATAGTAGGTATACTGGGACCGAATGGCGCAGGTAAAACTACCTCATTCTATATGGTGGTGGGGCTGGTGAAGCCGGATGATGGTGAAGTTTTCCTTGATGAGGTGAATATCACTAAACTCCCTATGTATAAGCGCGCCCAGATGGGTATCGGCTATCTTCCACAGGAAGCATCCATTTTCCGTAAACTTTCTGTTGAAGATAACATCCTGTCAGTATTAGAGATGACTAAATTGAGTAAGCAGGAGCAGACAGATAAACTGGAGTCTTTGTTGGAAGAGTTCAGGCTGACACATGTGCGTAAAAGCCCCGGAGATGTATTGAGTGGTGGCGAACGCAGACGTACTGAAATAGCTCGTGCACTGGCAGTAGACCCAAAATTTATACTACTGGATGAACCCTTCGCAGGTATCGACCCAATAGCGGTAGAGGATATACAGGCTATCGTTGCCAGCCTGAAATATAAAAATATCGGCATATTTATCACCGATCACAACGTACAGGAAACTTTATCTATCACAGACCGCGCGTACCTGCTGTTTGAAGGGAAAATTCTGAAAGCAGGCACTGCAGAGGAATTGGCAGCAGACGAACAGGTGAGAAAAGTGTATCTTGGACGTAACTTCGAATTGAAACGCAAGGAATATCCTACCACATAATTGCGGGTAAATACTATTTTAGCAGTGAGCAGAAATGCTTATATTTAGATTTGGTTTAATTTAACATCAGACACAGCAAAGGAATGAGCCTGATAAGTCCGGCATTGAAAGGTTATATGAAGTTGCGCAACAGCGCGATAGACAACTTTATGCTGAATCCTGTAGATACACAAAAGCAGGTATTCAATCATATTGTTGGCTCGGCGCAGTTTACGGAGTATGGCAAGAAGTATGGTTTTGAGCATATAAACAGCATAGCAGAATTTAAGCAGATAGTACCCATAAACGATTATGATACCCTGAAACCATATATTGAACGCATATTGCAGGGGGAACAGAATATACTCTGGCCTTCTCCTATCAACTGGTTCGCAAAATCCAGCGGTACCACCAGCGATAAAAGCAAATTCATACCCATCAGTAAAGAGTCACTCAGTGACAACCATTTTAAGGGTGGTAAAGATGTGTTTGCCCTGTATTTCAGGCAGTTCCCGCAGTCGGGTTTCATGTCTGGCAAATGCCTGGTTATTGGTGGTAGCCACCAGATCAACCAACTGAATGTAGATTCATTCTATGGCGATCTGTCGGCAGTAATGCTGCAAAATCTGCCATTATACGGGCAAATGGTGCGAACACCCGACCTGTCGATAGCACTGATGGCGGAGTGGGAAGAGAAGATAGAAAAGATCGCACATACCACCATCAATGAGAATGTTACATATATAGCCGGTGTGCCAACATGGACCATCGTACTTATCAAGCGAATACTTGAGATATCAGGTGCAAAGAATATTACTGAAGTATGGCCTAATCTTGAAGTATACGTACATGGTGGTGTGAGCTTTACGCCCTACCGCAAACAGTTTGAAGAATATATACCATCTGACCTGATGCATTATGTTGAGACCTACAATGCGTCAGAAGGTTTTTTTGCTGCCCAGGATGATGTTACTCGTGATGATATGTTACTTTTCCTCAATCACGGCATATATTACGAGTTTATGCCAATGGATGAATACGGCAAAGAAAATCCGCAAACACTCTCGCTGAAAGAGGTACAGCTGAATAAAAATTATGCACTGGTCATTAGTACCAATGGCGGCTTATGGCGCTACATAGTGGGCGATACAATACAGTTCACATCTCTACATCCGTTCCGCATTAAAGTGACGGGCAGGCTGAAACACTTCATTAATGCATTTGGCGAGGAGGTAATTGTGGATAATACCGATAATGCTATTGCGGATGCCTGTGCACAAACAGGCGCTGTAGTGAATGACTATACTGCCGCCCCTGTGTATATGACAGGCGAGAGCAACGGAGCTCACGAGTGGATCATTGAGTTTGAACACCTTCCTTGCCCGCTGGAGGTATTTACCGAAAAGCTGGACAATGCCCTGCAGCAGATCAACTCTGATTACGAGGCTAAGCGTCATAAGGATATTGCATTGCGTATGCCGATAGTACACCGTATGCCGGTTCATGGCTTCAACAGGTGGCTGAAAGACAAAGGTAAACTGGGTGGTCAGCATAAAGTGCCGCGCCTTAGTAACGAACGTAAGTACCTCGAAGAGATAATGCCTTACACAAAAGGTTAAGCCTTCTTATTAATATGGATGCCACGCTGATACTTTTCCTGCTTTTATCCTTACTCGCAGAGATATTGGGCACTATAGGAGGGTTTGGTTCTTCTGTATATTTTGTTCCGCTGGCCAACCTGTTTCTCGATTTCAAGTCGGTGCTGGGCATTACAGCCATCTTTCATTTATCCAGCAATATCTCCAAAATGGTGTTGTTTAAAAAAGGACTGAACAGGTTTCTGTTGGTATACATTGGTGTGCCCGCCGTTATTATGGTGATAACCGGTGGTATACTCAGCAAATACATGGATGAGACCGTGTTGCAGGTATCATTTGCAATATTCATTATTGTCACCAGCCTGTTCTTTCTGTGGTTTGATATGTATGTGCTGCTGGCAGACAAAAAAAATGCCATAATAGGTGGTAGCCTTTCCGGTTTCCTGGCTGGCGTGTTAGGTACAGGTGGCGCCATAAGAGGCATTACAATGGTGGCATTCAATATCGAAAAGGAGCAATTTGTGGCTACCTCTGCCGCAATTGATTTCGCCGTTGATTTTTCACGTACAGTTGTTTATTTCTTCAATGGATATATGCATGCTGAGCACCTGAAGTACATGATGTCATTGATCGTAGTGGGTTTTGTGGGTACATGGCTGGGTAAACTTGCCCTTCAGCGCATATCGCAGGAACGTTTCAAGACCATCGTATTGCTATTACTACTCGGTATCGGCATATTCTCGCTTACAAGAGCACTTTTGCAGTCGCAATAATATAGATCATTGCTGTTTGTGACCAATGTCATGTTTTAAGCTTCTCATAACCCTTTACCTTTGTAAAATAAAATGTCATAACTATGAGAAGTATACCACAAATTAATGTTGAACACAGTGATTGGCTACGCAACCTGGATTTTTATAAAGGCGAATTGCAGATACTGAAAGAACGTCTTACTGAAGTGGCCGGAAAAAACACAGGTGACGAGGCTGCAAAAGGTGCTGAACACTTTGAAAACCAGTTCAAAATTCAAACTACTAATATTGATACGTTGCGTCACGATATCTCCGAACATCTGGGTGTCACTGCTGCACAGGCAGAGAAGTCAGCAGGTCATGTGGAGCAAGGCGTTTTAGATGATCACGATGCATTGCGTGAAAGGTATATAGCCGAAGAAAAAACAATAAACGATCTGAGGCACGAATTTTACAGGTATGCAGCAAAGTGGATGTAATATTTACACCTCTTTATCCCTGTTTAAATACATTTCATTCAGTTCGTCGATATAACTGAGCATTTCCTTGCGTCCCAGTGCCTTTACGGCACTGGTAAGGAAACTTCGGGGAATGAACTCCCATTCTTCCCTCATAGCGTCAATAAAAGCACGCACATTTCTCGCAGCATCCCGTTGCGAACTTTTGTCTGCTTTGGTGAAGACAATATTAAAGGGCACTTCCCATTCGCCCAATTGTGCCAGGAAATCCAGGT
Source organism: Chitinophagales bacterium (assembly GCA_020636495.1). Classification (NCBI taxonomy): domain Bacteria; kingdom Pseudomonadati; phylum Bacteroidota; class Chitinophagia; order Chitinophagales; species Chitinophagales bacterium. The sequence goes on from JACJXQ010000008.1 coordinate 1,086,733, forward strand.
CTATACGTTGGGGTTTCAATCTGCTGTCTATAAGCACGAACACGGTTACGAGGTTGGGCCTTTCGGTCAGGTAATTGGCTATCATCTTGCTGAAAGAGGCCCTTTGCTTCTGCGACACCTTAGCAAAACCGTATCCCGGAAGGTCTACCAGGTACCATTGCTTATTTACTACAAAATGGTTGATCATCTGCGTTTTTCCGGGACTGGCAGATGTTTTGGCCAGTTTCGGCTGACGGGTGAGCATATTGATAAGCGATGATTTGCCCACGTTGGAGCGCCCGATAAAGGCATATTCAGGTTTGTCAGGCGCAGGACATAGCTCTGCCCGGGGGCTGCTGATCAAATATTGGGCTGTTTTTATCTCCATTGACGGTCTTAGCTTACTTTTGTAGTGATGTTAGCAGATATAGATAATAACCCGGCGGCGAAAGTATTGCCGGATACGGGGTCAAATTTAAGCAAGAAAGAGCAGGTTGCCGATATGTTTAATAACATTGCCGGCAAATATGATTTCCTCAATCATTTTTTATCATTAGGTATAGACAAGGGCTGGCGTCGCAAGGCTATTGCCCAGATAGCTATTGTAGACCCCAAGAACATACTGGATGTAGCTACAGGTACAGGCGACCTGGCCATAGAAGCGGCAAAGCTGGACCCGGAAAAAATTATTGGGGTGGATATTGCTGCAGGTATGCTGGAGGTAGGCAGAACCAAATTGAAAGAACAGGCCCTGGATGAACTGATAACACTACAGCTTGGCGATAGCGAATCCCTGCCTTTCGGCGACAATAGTTTTGATGCCATAACCTGTGCCTATGGTGTGCGCAACTTCGAGCACCTGGAGGCAGGACTGAAGGAGATGCAACGTGTATTACGCCCCGGTGGCAGGCTGGCTATACTCGAGTTCTCTCATCCTAAACGTTTCCCGGTCAAACAGGCATATAAGTTCTATTTTAAATACATTTTGCCGGGATTGGGCAAGCTGGTGTCCAAACACAGCAGGGCATATACCTACCTGCCCGAATCGGTCATGGCGTTCCCGGAAGGAAAGAAATTTTGCGACATATTATCGTCTTGTGGTTTTAAGCACCCGCACGACCGCCCGTTGACATTTGGCATTACGACTTTGTATACTGCTACTAAATAAAATAAGCCCGCAATCGCGGGCTTATTTTATTTGACGGGTCAATACTCAATTATTTTCATTGCCCTTTTCGTTCAACTCTTTTATGAGCTGCATATAATCGCCTGAGCTGTGTTTGGCATTATTGGTACCTTGTCCATCGTTCAATGCAGCATACATATCATGTATAGTTTGTGTAGTAGGTACTTTATAACTGTCCTTGAATCCTACCAGCGACATTTGTATGTCTTTATCTGGAGCTTGGGTACTGTGAAACTCACGTATCAGTTCCAGTACGTCAAAGTCGATGTACTCAGTATCACTGGCGTCAATGATCACTTTGCTGTTTTCAGGCAATTTATCCAATGCCATTTTAATACCGGCTTTGTTCAGGAATGATACTTCCTGCGCCAGTTTTAATTCTACCAGGTCGCCTTTGCTATGGCTTATCTTGCGAAAGAAGAAAGGAATATTCATGTTGCGGTACAATAGGAACACAATACTGATCGCCAGCCCCAGTCCTACACCTTTCAGCAGGTCAAGCGATACTACGGCAATGGCTGTTGCCACAAATGGTATGAATTGTGTAGCTCCGCCTTCTTTCCATATATGTTTAAATGTTTTGGGGTTACATAATTTGTAACCGGTAAATATCAGTATGGCAGCTAATGAAGCCTTAGGTATCAGGTTCAGTATCACGGGTATGGAGCCCACGCACACAAGCAGTAAAACGCCATGAATAATAGCAGACGCTTTTGATTTGGCACCTGCATGCACGTTGGCTGAGGAACGCACAATGACTGAAGTTATCGGCAGGCCACCTATCAGTCCCGACACCATATTGCCTATCCCCTGTGCTTTTAATTCACGATTGGTGGGTGTATATCTTTTTTGCGGGTCAAGTTTGTCTGTAGCTTCTATGCACAACAATGTTTCAATAGAGGCAACAATAGCTATGACAAAACCAGTTTGCCACACGTCAGGATTGCTGAATCCACTAAAGTCCGGCATTTTGAACTGCCCGAAAAACTCGGAAAAGCTGCTTGCGATCGGCAGGTGTACCAGGTGAATATCAGACAGGAAAGCCTCAGGGTATATACTTTTAAAAAGTTCGTTCACAAGTATGCCGGCAATAACTACCATCAATCCCGCGGGTAGAAATTTAATTTTCTGAAAGGGTTTCAGTGTCCATAACAACAGCAGGCCGATACCTATGGCCGAAATGATCATAGCACCAACCTCCATATGGTTAAAAGCGGAGGTGATGAATTCCAGTTTGAAACCATCATCAGCATCCACCATTCTTTCATGCCCGGCACCATCATAGCCCAAAGCTTCTGGTATCTGTTTGAAGATGATGGTAAGACCTATACCTGCCAGCATACCCTGTATCACGCTGTTGGGGAAATAATTGGCTATGGCACCCGCCTTTAGGAAACCCAGTAGAACCTGAATCAGGCCTGCGACCATCACTGCACAAAGAAAGATTTCCCATGCGCCTAGCTCACTGATGGCAGTGAGTACGATAGCCGTGAGTCCCGCAGCAGGGCCGGAAAACGCTTAGCTGTGAGCCACTCAGGCTGCCTACTACTATACCTCCTACAATACCTGCTACAATACCTGAAAAAAGTGGTGCCCCGGATGCTTGCGCTATACCAAGGCAAAGGGGTAATGCTATGAGAAAGACAATAACGCCCGCAATGGCGTCGTTTTTGATATTGCTGAAAAAACCGGTGTTCTTCATAATTATGTATACAATTGTAAATAAAGGGCAGGAGCCTATAGTGCAATAACGGAGATAATATGGCGCCGGCAGTCTGCAAAAGCCGGCGGATGTTAGCCTTTGTTTGGGGGAGGGGTGACAATGTCCGGTATGAACTGTTTGGACACGCTTTGTGGTGCAGAGGTCTTAAGGCCGTTCCTGGTCAGCACAGCCAATTTTTCTGTCTGTGTGTAAGGTCTGCAAGGAGTATAGGGGTCGTTCTGCTTCTGCAGTCCGCTATCCTCGTCATCTATATCACCATGTGCCTCGTGTATTTCTTCAGTCATGGTTCCCTTGAACAATATTTTCCCAATCTCCTTCACAGGTAATATCTGCAAGGAGAAAATAAAAAGGAAAACAGATGCAAGAAATAACTTCATCGGGTGCAATTTACATCATATGGATGGTTTCCTTACAGGAACAAATGATTTAAATGCCAGACACATGTACAAATAAAATGTTTCATTTTACAGAAACTGCCTGCTGAATGCTTTATTAATGCCCGTATTAATGGTATTTTTGCGCCCTGTATGATATTACGCATAGGTCATATTTTTATTTCTTTACTTTTTTTTATTTTCGCTGCTCATGCGCAGGCCCAGGTATCCTGGCCGTCGCCTGAGGTGGAACAGCTGTATAATCAGGCCCGCCAATATCATTCGCAGGGCAAACTGCGCGATGCCATCATACGTTACCAGCAAGCTATACAGATAGCACCCGAAATTGTTTTATTGCATAGAGAACTGGCTTATGCCTACTACCTGGCACAAGGTTATGACGAGGCTATGGCCACTTTGGAACCAATAATAAAACAGCAAAAGGCAGATGCGGAAACCTATAAGATAATGGCTCAGTGCCTGGTTGCTGTCAAGGAGACCAAAAAGGCCAAAAAACTACTCAGGGATGCAATTACACAAATGCCCGGTTCCGGTCCATTATACAACCAGATGGGGTTGGTATATGAGCAAGACAACGAGCTGGTATATGCCCTCGAGTCCTGGCTCGATGGGATAGACAAAGACCCGGGTTATCACCTCAACTATTACGATGCCGCCCGCATGTATATGAATACCGATAAGGTAGTTTGGGCAATACTATATGGTGAGATGTTCGTGAATATGGAACAGCAGACCAAGCGTGCCTATGACACCCGCAATATGATACTGGAGGCTTACAAGCGTTTGTTCACCACTTTGTCAACAGGATCTGTACCCAAATATGGCTCAGCGGGCAATGCTGGAACGGTGAGTTTCGAGGAGGCAGTGTACAATACATACATACACCTTTCTCCGCTTATGAGTGATGGCTACACTACTGAGAACCTCATGATGCTGCGTACACGCTTTATTATGGACTGGACCCTGCAATATGCATCGCAATACCCGTTTTCCCTTTTTGCCCGCCACGATGATATGATACGAAATGGCTATTTTGACGTATACAACCAATGGTTGCTGGGCATTGTTGAAAATAAGAACCAATACGACGCATGGACAAAATTTCACCCCGATGCTATAAAAAGGCTGGAAACATGGCTCGCTCGCAACCCATACCGCCCCGTAAGCGGCGAATTCTATAACCAAAAAGTGGTAGATGGCATATTTCAGAAGAGAAAAGGCTGATATAAAAGTTAAAAATCAGGTGCCTGTTCTGCCATGCAACCCAAATACACTACATTTGCCCACTTATTATATAGTTTTTGTTTCATAATACACATGACGAGATATAGCCCGGGAATACGAATTGACTTTTTAAAGGCATCATTGCTGTTGCTGGCATTGTGCACAGCAGGTACGGTATTGGCGCAACCTTTAGATAAAATTGTGGCTGTAGTTGGCAAAACCCGTATCGTACTCAAGTCTGACATTGACATGCAGGTAGAGTCGATGCGCACGCAAGGCGGCGAGTTGAGCGATCAGCCGGAGTGTGATGTAATGGAACAGATGTTGCTGCAGAAGATACTGGTAGAGCAGGCTGAAAGGGATAGTGTCATGGTGAGTGATGAAGAGGTGGAGGCCTCGCTCGAGAACAGGATACGTTATTTCATCATGCAGTACGGCTCTAAAGAGAAGGTGGAAGAGCTTTCCGGCAAAACGATATACCAGCTGAAAGATGAGAACCGCGAAGTGACCAAAGAGATGATGCTGTCTGAAAGGATGCAGGGTACCATACTGGACGCTGTAAAGGTAACTCCTGTTGAGGTGCAGAAGTTCTATGCCACTATCCCTAAAGATAGTCTGCCATTTTTCCCTGCAACCGTTGAAATGGGGCAGATAGTCATAGACCCGCCAGTAAGTCCGGAGTTGGACACTTATGCAAGGAAAAAGATAGAAGACATCAGGCGCAAGATAGTAGAAGAAGGTGCTGATTTTGAAACACAGGCCGGTATATACAGCGACGACCCGGGTTCCCGTAACGAAGGCGGACTGATGAAAGGCATCAGCCGTAAAGGCGGCCAACTGGTTACTGAATTTGCGGTTGCGGCTTTCAAATTACAGAATGGTGAGATATCTCCTGTGATACGCACACGCTTTGGTTACCATATCATACAGATGGTAAGCCGCAAAGGTGACGAGGCCGATGTGCGCCATATTCTTGTGAAACCTGAACTTACCAGTATCGACTTTAATAAAGCGCTGGCTAAGCTGGATAGTGTGCGTACAGAACTGGTAGAGGGTAAAATTACTTTTGAGCAGGCAGTAGGTAAATATTCAACAGACGAGATGGCCAACCGTACAGGAGGTATGATAGCCGACCAGCAGGGTGGTACGATATTAGAGGTGGAAGACCTGGACCCGACACTGGCGCTGATGCTGGATACGCTGAAACCCGGAATGTACTCTAAACCAATGGTATATACCAATATGCGTGGAGAACGCTCTTGTCGCATTGTATATATGAAAAGCCTCTCAGATCCGCATAAGGCCAATCTGAAAGACGACTACAGCCGTATACAGTTTGCCGCATTGCAAAAGAAAAAAGGCCAGCGTATGCAGGAGTGGGTAAGGGATAAAGCACCTACTTACTTTATCAAGCTGGATCCTGAATATAAGCAATGCCCCAACTTGCAGGCATATATAGAAAGCTCTGCGAAGAAATAAAGATCATTCAAAATGGATCATATAAGCGCCGTCAGGCGCTTTTTTTATAATTTAGCTCTTCGGTTGATAAAAACAAGGTTGAGATGAAAGTGAATGAAGTACCGCAGGACCCCAAAGATTTCAAAGGGGCGGACAAGGTGAAAAAACTTGTCTATGCGGTAGATAAAGACGGTAAATACACCGGCGTCAACTCTGCCGGCTGGGAGGCTGAAAATACAGCTACCCGCCAGGTATGGGACGACGTGGACGCCAACCTTGCCGAGGCCGAAGCACAGGTAAAAGCGGGAGAACTGAGCCCGATAGCTTATTATATGCAGAAGAGCCTGATGGATACTGCTATACTGGCACGCTATGTTGGCAAATGGCAATGGCAGGTAAAAAGACACATGAAACCTGCTGTATTCAATAAGCTGAGCCAAAAGATGATAGAAAAATACGCCTCTGTCTTTAATATTACCGTTGACGAACTATTATCCTTCGGTAAATAACCCCATACTAAAGTTATAGGATGTCAACAACCAATTTCAAGCATTACCAGCACGCCCATTGCGAAAGCGGAGTTACTACCAACCTGCTCAGGCACGAGGGTATAGAGATATCTGAACCGCTGTCTTTTGGTATTGGTGCAGGGCTGTTCTTTGCGCATATGCCCTTTGTTAAGGTAAGCGGCGCACCCGGCACCAGCTTCCGCTCATTGCCCGGCAGTATATTCAAGCGTGTTACCAAAACCTTGGGTATAGATGTGCATACGGAGCGTTTCCGTTCACCTGAAAAGGCCATGCAGGCACTGAATGATGTACTGGACAATGGCAAACCTGTAGGAATGCTCAGCAGTGTATATTATCTGCCTTACCTGCCCGAGGCTTTTCGTTTTCACTTCAATGCCCACAACCTGATAGCCTATGGTCGTGCGGGTGATATATATAACATCAGCGATCCTGTACTTGAAGAAGTGTCTACCATTGCCTACGACGACCTGGCCAAAGCAAGGTTTGCCAAAGGCACACCCGAGCCGCGCGGGTTCATGTACTATGTCAAAAGCACCCCTTCGTCTATCGATTTCAAAACAGCTATTGAAAAGGGTATCAAGAAAAACTGCTACCTGATGTTGTCGCCACCACTGCCTTGGTTTGGTATTAACGCAATCTTCCTGCTGGCTAAAAAGATAAAACAATACCCGGCCAAACTTACGCCCCGCAAATCTCAACTATACCTGGGCAATATCATCCGCATGCAGGAGGAGATAGGAACGGGTGGGGCAGGATTCAGGTTCCTGTATGCTGCTTTTTTGCAGGAAGCCTCGGAGATACTTGGCCGTGATGATCTGAAAGCCTTTGCCCTGGAACTGACTGCCATCGGTGATGAATGGAGGAATTTTGCCTACAGCGCAGCCCGATTGATGAAAGACCGTAAATCAGACCTCATTTCATACGACGAATTAAGTAATTTGTTATATAGCTGTGCAGTTAAAGAAAAGGACTTTTTTACCCGGCTGGGTAAGCTCAAGTGGTGATTTAATATCGAAAGGTTAGCCATTTCTGATATTTAAACCTATTTTTGCTTCCCAATTCAGAAACGAGTGCTTAGAAACACACGAGACTATATACTGGCGTTCATTGATTTTTTCCATAAGCCTTTCAGCAAGTGGATCAATCAGACCACCTTCCGCTATCTGGCTTGCGGGGGCAGTAATACAGTGCTCGATATCCTGATATACTTTGTGAGCTATAACTTCATCCTGGATAAAAACCCTGTTCATGTATTGGGTATTACCATAGCGCCGCACATTGCTGCGTTCATGATTTCGTTCACATTCAGTTTCCCGGTTGGTTTCGCATTAGCCAAGTACGTAGTTTTCCAGGAGTCGAACCTGAAGGGCCGTATACAGTTATTCCGTTACGCATTGTTGGTAGCTATGTGCATCATACTCAATTATGTGTTTCTCAAGTTGTTTGTTGAGCAGTTTGGCTGGTACCCCACACCGTCCAAGGTACTTACAACTATACTGGTGGCGCTATTCAGCTATGTGTCACAGCGCAACTTTACTTTCAAGGTCAAGAAGGACGTGGTGAAAATGTAGCCCTTACTTTATGTTAACATATTGATATATAACAGCAAAAGGATAGCGTATGCTATCCTTTTGCTTATGTAGTTATTGTACTTACTGCTTAGTTCTGGCTGGCTTTGAATTTCTTCACGGCGTCTATCAGCCTTGGCAATACTTCAGCTGCGTCGCCAACTACGCCGTAGTCAGCAGCTTTAAAGAATGGCGCTTCCGGGTCTTTGTTGATGACCACGATGGTTTTAGAACCATTTACACCTGCAAGGTGCTGTATCGCACCGCTGATGCCCACAGCTATATACAGGTTAGGGCGGATCGTACCACCTGTCTGTCCAACGTGCTCGTGGTGTGGTCTCCAGTGAGAATCAGCTACCGGGCGGCTGCAGGCAAGGCCGGCACCCAGCTCGTGTGCCAGTTCTTCCAGTGGTCCCCAGTTCTCAGGTCCTTTCATGCCGCGTCCACCGCTTACTACCAGCTCAGCTTCTGCCAGGGGCACTTCACCTGTCACTTTATTTACTTCTTTTACCTTAACACCAAAGTCTTTGTCATCAAAAGCTACGTCCAGTGCTTCAACAGCAGCGCTACCGTCGCCTTTCTTTACAGGGAATGTGTTCGGCATCAGCGTGATCACTTTTACATCGCTGGTAATATTGATGTATGAGAAAGCCTTACCTGAGAACACCGCTTTTTTTATCGTAAAACCATTGCTTGTATCAGGGTTAGAGATAGCGCCTGCTACCAGGCCGGCTTTCAGTTTTGCTGCCAGGCGGGGTGCAACTGCTTTTCCTGTTACGTCGTGCAGGGCTACAATTACTTTTGCACCTTCTTTTTCAGCTGCTGCGGCCAGTGCTTTTGTATAGGCTTTTGCACTCAGAGTATTCAGGCGGGCATCTGCCACATGCAGCACTTTGGTTGCACCACTTACTCCTAATTGTGCCAGTGCATCGGCTGGGGCTTCGCCCAATACTACAGCAGTTGCAGTTGTGCCTTGTTGCTGCGCAATACCTGCAGCATATTGTACCGCTTCAAAAACTTTCTTTTTGAAAACGCCGTTCTCGTGTTCTGCTAAAACTATTACTGACATGTTATTTATTTTGTCAAATCCTGATTTATGTCAGGACAAAAAGTTAAAAAGAAAAATTACCTACAACCAATATCAGTGATCAATTATATCACTTTTGCTTCACTGTGCAACAAGCTTACCAGTTCGTCCATGTTCTCCGGGTCTACCAGTTTCACGCCGGTTTTTGCAGGAGGCATTTCAAATGATACTATGCTGGTCAGCCCCTCGGCAGCTACCGGTTCCACTACTTTCAGTGGTTTGGTGCGGGCAGCCATAATGCCGCGCATGTTAGGTATACGTGCTTCTGCCATACCCTTCTGGCAAGATACAACCAACGGAAGCGATGCGGTATCTGTTTCCTGTCCGCCTTCTATTTCGCGGGTTACTGTTGCAACACCATCAGCAATATCCAGCTTGTTGGCAAAACCTATATAGTCAGTGTCCAGCATTTCTGCCAGCATAGCGCCAACTACACCGTTGTTATAGTCAATAGACTCTTTACCACACAGTACCAGGTCATAGCCTTCAGACTTGGCATAAGCAGCTATTTGTGTAGCTACCACATATGGGTCATTGCTGTCTGTGTTGATACGGATAGCCTCATCGCCGCCCAGGGCAAGCGCCTTACGGATAACAGGCTCTGCGGCTGCAGTACCAACGGTTACCAGGTTAACGGTAGCGGCGGTACCGGCTTCTTTCAGCTCAAGTGCACGCACCAGTGCATACCACTCATCATACGGGTTGATGATGAACGTAACGCCATCTGTTTTGAATTGCTTTTTGTCGTCGCTGAACGCGATCTTGGTAGTAGTGTCAGGAACCTGACTGATACAAACTAAAATCTTCATCAGAAGTATTGAATTATTATATAGTTAGAACTACAATTTTTACCTGAAATGGTTCGCAAAACTACGGCAAAATATTGACTATGCCGAGCGCTAGACCAACTTGGCAGGGTATAGCCACAAAAAAAGCCACCCCTGAAGGGTGGCTATATGAAAATATATTTAATAATTGTTTTATTCAGGGGCTACCAGCCTGAAACCGTTACCATGTATGTTAACGATCTCTACTGCATTATCACCTTTCAGGTACTTACGCAGTTTGGCTATGTACACATCCATACTACGGCCGTTGAAGTAGGTATCACTGCCCCAGATACGTTTCAGTGCCTGGTCGCGAGGCAGCAGATCATTTTTATATTCACACAACATCAGCAGCAACTCGTTCTCCTTAGGAGAAAGCGTCTGTGTATCGCCATCATACTCAAGCGTACGTAACTTGCTGTTAAAGCTGTATCCACCTATCTGGAATTCAACCTGGGCATGCTGCTTTTCCTGCATTTCAGTGTTGCGCTTCATGATAGCCTTAATTTTGTGCAGCAGTACTTCGCTGTCAAAAGGCTTGGTGATATAATCGTCAGCACCCAGCTTATAGCCATTCAGTATATCTTCTTTCATGCTCTTGGCCGACAAGAAGAAAAGAGGTACATCAGGGTCTACATTCCTGATCTCTTCTGCCAGTGTGAAACCGTCCATATTCGGCATCATCACATCCAGCAGGCATATGTCATATTTTTCGCGTCGGAAGGCTGCCAGGCCCAGTATACCATCTCTCGCCAGTTCTACTACAAAATCATTCAATTCAAGATAGTTCTTCAGTACCTGTCCGAAGTTGGTATCATCTTCAACCAACAACACTTTATTTTTTTCATTTTCCATAATTCGATTCTGATATATTATGCTCAAAAATAATAACCACGGGCTTAATTATCAGGTAATTTTTTGTTAAAAGCGGGGGCAGTTCATTTTATCCCTGCCTTGTGTATACATGCCCTGGTAGATGAGGGAGAACTCAAGAGCACCGTTGTACTTTACATCCGGGGCTATATCTGACAGTGTAAGGTCGTAAGATGTGATGAATTTTACGCCCGACCACTCAAAGCCTAAAACGGGTACAATAGCGTCATTCAGCCTGTGGTAGGCACCAAAGATTACATTGGTCGGGTTACCAAGGTTATCTTCCGTGATGTATGCTTTTGCCTGTAGGCCATACACCAGCTCCTGCGATGTACTTTGCATAGAATAGTAAACGGATGGATTAAGTGTAAAAGTTTCGCTGGTTATAAAAATGGCGTCCAGGTAGGCAGAAGGCCTGATCTGTAATTTATTGTCCTGGTTATAGAAACTCTCTTTGGGTTGGTTAATGTGCGCTGCACTCACTCCCAACTTGATATAAGTGAACTCGCTGGGGTAGTATGCATAGTTCACACCTGCACCAATGTCCACATAGTTGGTTTGTGCAATGTACCCGGATTCGCCGTTCGATTGTGTAGCGTCAAATTTAAAACCGTCCCACTGCATGTCAAAAGTAAGCTTGCTGAAATCAACACTACGCTGTACATACGCGCCTGAAAAACCAACAGAGAACATACTGTAGTTCCCGGTTTGTATATGGTAGGCGGCAAATCCTTCATACCTGCTTAATGCCAGTTGACCATCACCGGCTTTGTCATTGAACATAGCCAGTCCAAGGCCCAGCCAGTTGGTAAGGTTGCGGTTGCGCAGCAACTGGAAATCTGCATAGGCCGAAAAGGTATTGAACGGAACAGGCACGGTAGACCATTGTGTACGGTAATTTGTACCCAGTCTGAAGTCTGCATCACTCATCAGTGCAGTATTGGCAGGGCTCAGCAACATGGGTGCATTATAGTATTGTGAAAAATGCAGCCCCTGGGCAAATGTTCTGTACTGTGCCAACAGCAGTACAGCGATAATTATTAAGTATGTATAATAGCGTTTTGCCTGCATATGGTCTCTATCTTAACAATGTTACATTTCCTTTCTTATAGTAGGTAGTACCGTCGATAAAAGTAACGTTCATCACGTACGCATATGCTTCAACCGGTGCTTCCTTACCCTTGAATTTACCATCCCAGCCTATACTCATATCTGTGGTCTGGAACACCATTTCTCCCCAGCGGTCGTATATCTTCAGGTCAAGGGCTTCAATGCCTGCGCCACGTACATATAGTATATCGTTATTGCCATCGCCATTAGGGCTGAATGCTTTAGGCAGGTCTGCAAGAGGATAAACATCAGCGTCTACGTATTTGCAGATAGTATCGCTGCAGCCGGTTTTGTTCTGCGCCTGCAGGCACACCAGGTACCTTCCTGTACGGTTATAGAATTTGGGCTGTGGCGTAAACAACTGGCTGAATGTATTGTCGCCGAAATCCCATACATAATTGGTAGCACGTTGTGACAGGTTCTCAAACAAGACCGGGTCATTCGTCACAGGAATAATAGGACTGTACCTGAAATTAGCTATCGGGGTCGATTCAACGGTTAGCGTAGTAGATATAGAATCTACACCATTACATGTTCCGGGGTTATAAGCATACAATATAACAGTATATACACCTGCAGTGTCATACACATGGTCTGGGTTAGCTGCGTCTGACGTTTGCCCGTCGCCGAATACCCACTTGAAAGTGACTGCATTGGTAGATCGGTTGGTGAACGAAGCTTTTGTCTTTTCGCATATGATGGGTGGCCCTTCAAATTTTGACTCAACGAACAAGGTATTGAAGCTGATCGTTTTGGTTATGGTGTCCGGAGAGTTACATGCAGTAGGGTCTGTCATGATAAGCGTAATAGTATACGTGCCGGTATCGCCATATTCATGTGAGCCGGGGTTGGCACCGGTAGCTCCTTTACCGTCACCAAAGTCCCATGCATAAGTTGTCGACCCAGGTTTATTGGTAACTGATGTATTGGTTATCGCTGCTTTGAATGGTTTACAGCTATCAGTCTGCTTAACTGTAAAGTCAGCCTTAATGGAATTGGTATCTACAATAATGGTCAGGTATTGCGTATCTCTTGTTTTGCAGGCATCAGGATTAATAGCTATCAACCTTACCTTGAATGTACCACCCGAACCATATGTGTAGGTTGGTGTGGCATTGGTACTTGTTTTACCATCACCAAAATCCCACTCGTAACTGGTGGCATTGTTAGAGCCTGCCGAAGTGAAGTTAATGGCTTCGCCCAGGCAAATGGTACCGTTGGGTGATGCATTAGCCTTTGCTGATACTACACCCAGGTTAAAGGCGATCTTAAGTGCTATCAGGTTACAGTTGGCACTCTGGTTGGTAGGGCTGTACACACCTGTTGTAACAGGGAATACAGCATTTTTACCCTCACCGCAGCCTCCGCAGATAGCCTGGTATACCACACCCGTTTTATCAAACCGGCTCGTGCCGCCATCTACGTGTTCAGGTACGGCAGAAGTGCCCCCGTAGTACGTAGCGTACAAAAGTGATTGCAGGTTCTTCTGGAATACAATGAAATAAAAGTCTCGTCCGTCAGTTGTTTTTTGTGCCGGTGCATTAACGCCTGTACCCGTACTTATGGGCATGTTTTGCGTGTTACCTACGCCCGGCGGTAAAGTACTACCGCTAGAGGTATATATATCGCCACCCCAGCCGGATATGTAAATGTTCTGGCAGGTGTCAACCAGGAAAGCAACCGGTGAAATATTGGTGGCCGTCGAGGTGCCCGAACCATAAACGGTAGAGAAAATATTGTTGGTAAGGTCATTGTCCAGTTTGATAACGAACTGGCTCGATCCCGGCACAGAATACACGCCCGATGGTTGTACAGGGAATGTACCGCCAAGTGTCTGCCCCATTGCATATACATTGTCCTGGTCGTCTACCTGTATACCATAGCACTGGTCATATCCCGGTGTGCCGATAAAGGTCCCTTTCTGTAACGGATAATTACCGCCATTCTGGAAACGCAGTATATAACCATCGGTACTACCACCGTATGACGATTTGTAGGTGCCGCCTGTACTCGGGAAACCGGAACTCATGGTACCGCCCGCTATGAAGATTTGCGATTCAGAGCTGTTGAGTGCCAGCACATAAGCAGCGTCGTCAGCCGAACCACCGATATATGTACTGTAGGTCAGGTTGGTCAGGTTAGCGTTCAGCTTAAAGAATACGGCATCCTGCGCACCACCTGATGAAGACTGGAATGCATTACCGCTTGTAGGAAAGTTGGTAGACTGTGTACAGGCTGCTACATATACATTGCCTGCTTTGTCCAGCAGCACTTCACTCCTGGCATCATCACCATAATTATGTTTCAGGTTGCCGGCAACAAACTCTTCGCCGTTGTAGTTAACCACGTCATCACCTGTACCGCCAATGAAGGTAGAGCCTATCAGCACGCTACCGGCAGCATTCAATTTGGTCACTACTATATCAGCGCCACCGTTGTGTGTCACGTCATAGCAACCCGCTATGGTGGGGTAGTTGTTAGAGTAAGTCCTGCCGCATATCACAAGGTTGTTCGACGCGTCTACAAATAAACTGTGAGGTTGCTCGTTATTAGAACCACCAAGATAGGTTGCATATACAAGCGTACTGCCTGTCGCATTGAATTTTGCGATACTCATGTCGCATGGATACTTACTTCCAGTAAGGTTGCTGCCTCCGCCGAATGTAACATCGTATGCACCGGTAGTAGTATTAAAACCGCCGCCGCCTTGCGCATCACTCACTATACCGCCTGCGTAAAAGTTGCCCTGCTGATCGTAGGTAGCGGTAAAGCCCCAGTTGTCGTAGCCAGAACCTGAGAAGGTGGCAAATACTACGGTGGGGTCTATCACCAGTGTCTGGCTCTTGTTATATCCTTTGGGGAAATTGTAGGTGATGGTATTACCCTTTACCTTGTATTTACACTTTACTTCTGTTCTTTGTCCGTCTATGTATTGATAAGCGTAAGGCTCCATTTCTTCTACCACACCTACTGATGTGGTCAGCAGCAGTTTACCATTATCGGTTCTTATGTCTTCGATACCATCATACTGTATAGCTATTTCATCAGCATTACCGCCGGGCGATACGATAAGGTCATATTTCAGCCCGCCCTCTGTCGAAGATATGTGCAGGTCTACGTTGTTATATATTCCGTTGTAATCAACAGCTAGGTTGGGGTGTATGCCAGATTTCCATTTGCCGGGGTCGTTACCCAGGAAGTAGTTGTAGTAGTGGCTCTGTTCTTTACTGCCGGTCACCTCGGCATTTTTATTAGCATTCACGAATATCATCCTGTACCTGTGAAAGTGCAGGGTCTCTGGAGTATTCGGCCCGGCTTTATGGTGCCTTATTTTGTCAATATTATCCTTATGGCCCACAACAATGTTGAATCCCGTAGGCTCAAGATATATATCACCATTGTTGGTAGCAGCTTTGTAAAAGAAATTCCCCGCCCATTGCCCGTCGTTGCGAACAAATTCAATATTGCCGGCAGGAGCAGCCAGTAACACTGAAGGAATAAAGAAGCTGATAAGAATTACCAGGTGTTTCCAATTCATTTTCAAGTATTTTAAAAAGCCTGAGACTTATAGTAAATGTAGCATTTTTTAACCATAAGTAAGGCTTAAAAATCCGTAAATGGCCAACTTTTGGGGGTATTAACTATCGGGAATGTAAAGGGCAGATGGGTGAAGAAACAGCAATTACAGGAGAGAGTAAGGACTACTGATGATGATGCGATCATCAAAAAAAACAGGAGATGAACAGGGTGAATTATACTAATTCACACACTTATTGGCACAGCTGCTGCTGGCAAAGGCTTCCGGTTTGGCTTTGAAGGCAAACCCCATACCCAGTATATAACCCATGGCCTCGCGCAGGGCTTCATTGCTTTTAAACTGGGGGTTGGTGTTGATGTCGGCATGTACTTCCATATCCACATCGTACTCGGTAAACAGGTTGCACAGCTCGTAGGCTATTTCAATGCTCTTGGCCACTTCTACCAGCATCCGCTCTTTTATGCTGTACTTCGTAGTGGTCTTGTCATTGTTGATGAACATGAAACCGCCGTGTTTCTCGCGCAGAAAAACAATGACCGTTGCAAACTCGGTGATTTTGCCGTGTACCTGCGAGTCGGTACCGATACATACTTTCAGTTTGTACCCGGCCTTCGTCTCCCTGACGATGGCATTTTCCACTGCCTGCTTCACCGGCAACTTAACAGGTTCTCCACTAAAGGTTCGCCATATCATATTGATTAGTTATTAGTTATATTAAAGTTATGCAGAATATTGTTACGAAAACCTTATGTGAATGTTACGCATATATGAAATGCACATGTTATGAACATTGGTCATTAACGATTCATTTACAATATTTCAGCCCTTTTCAGGGGGGCGGAATTTGTATGATATTGGCGAAAAATCTATCTTCACGTCATATTATTACTGCCTGATCCAACTTTATACAGTGCCCGGCACAAGTTGTTGTCGCAACACGCTGTATATATTTGATGTAAGGTGCCGTATAGAGAGACTAAGAGGTAACTGAATTTAAAATAATTAAGTATATCTCTTAAAATAAATACATGACAACCAGTTCATCCGTCAACGGATCGAATAGTACTAAAACAAACAACTGGTCTGCAAGGCGTTGGCTCCTGTTCTTCGGGGTGGCGCTGCTGGGCTGGACCGTGCTGTATCTTGCAGCGCACAGCAACATGGGCATTCCCGGTTACGAGCGCTCGGGTTTCTCCGCGGCCGATATACGTCATGTAAACAGCATACTCATCAACACTACTGCCGACGACCTGCCCCTCAGCGAAACAAGGCAGCAGATCAACAATACCAACGACGGTTTCCTGGATACATATCCTGTTGACTCAACAAAACAAGAGCCCTACAACGAATATTACGCACGCAACTACCAGTATACGCATACCTCGCCCATCGAGGACAAAAAAGAACGGGTGCGCAAAGCGATGGTCTACATCATCAGCCAGTATGGCGATGCGATAGACCGCGACGAACTGGCCAATATCCAGCAGTACATAACAACATTCAGCCCGAGGGAAACCGGAATTTTCCTGGCAGACTATCGCCTCAGGGTCAGGTCTTACTTCTGGCTCACAGGGGCTATGGTATATGCCGAGGTGATATGCTGGGTGATATTTGGTGTGCTGTGCAGTATGTTGTTCTATATTGGCAACCTGGTGCGCAGGGGCAATGGCAACGGCAGCAATCAACGCAATATCATATACCATGCCGCAAGGCTGTTCTATGCCCCTTTTCTGGCAGTGATGCTGGTGCTGGCATACAGCTACCTGAAAGGCGGTGCTACATTACATATTGAAGCCAGTGAGGTAATTATCATATTCGCCTTCCTGCTGGGATTTTATTCAGGCCTGGTGCAGGACCTGCTCGACAGGCTGAAGGGTAACACTGCTACCACGGTTGTAAACCACAGTTATGAAACGCCCATTGCTCCTCAGCAGCAATTCACAACAAAGCAGGAAACACCTGCCCCCGCCGCTACCGCTCAACAGCCGGCAGAAGAACAGGAGTTGGAAGAAGCCATTATAGAAGAAGTGCCCGAACCGGCGCAGCAATACCCGCCCGTACAGCAGGTGAAACCAAGGCGCAAGGTTATGAACGACAATAACGAGATAACCGAAGTAGAAATAGACCTCAAACTCGACTTCAGCGGATTGTTCGACGAGGAGCGCATGCAGCTGCAACGCCTCGGTTTCAACAGGGCTATCGTTACCCTGCACAACGTGAATGGTAAAGACATTATCCCCGCCAAAAAGCTGGACGACGACATGACCACCTTCGTGGCTACCGACGTAAAGCCCGGCATATACATAGCACGTGCCACACTATCGCAAAGGCTTAAGGACGACCAGATCATCAACCTGTTTGGTGAGAAGACCGCTTATATAACAGAAGACAAACCCGGGCTTGAACTCTACGTAAAAAAATACGAAACCACAGATTGATCCCACAATAGCATTCGTCATTATGAGGAGAGAGGAACGAAGCAATCTGGAAAGGTTGATTTTAATACCTCCAATATAATTCGTCATTGCGAACGAGTAACGCCCGTGGCGTTATGAGTGTGGCAATCTAGTCTCGTGATTGTATCATTGATATATTAGGGTGTTTTTCACGTTGCGCAGCCAATTAGATAGTTGTAAGTTTATCCACTGGCGCAGATGTTCCAGAGGGCATCTGTGTCTATTTAGTTAAGCCGGTTTGTAACCGGTATTCAGAGGTTTGAGGCAAAATATTATATTCAAAAAAAAATAGTCTTATCCCCCCTCTCGTCCTCGTTTGAAACGAGGATGTACCGGAACGGCGTTTGAACGCCACTATTCCAGCTCCAATGCATTTTTAAGATAGGTCATATCTGCACCCAGGGCCTTTTTGCTGGTCAGCAATAAAACAGGGTAAAGCATAAAGGAGCGCAGGTGCAGCTTGAAGTTTATGACGTGCGTTATTTTCGTCCCCTCACTTACCTTTTCCAGTAAAAAGCTCATATCAGCCTCTTTAAAAGTCGACGACTGTAGCAGTATGAATTTAAAGAACCGGGGCGGTTGAAACTCTGTGACACGAAACGATTGCCGCATGCCCGATGGTGCTATCGTATCTACAATGCATCCCGTTCCTGAAAAACTGCCTTCAGGTAATACAACAGAAGCAACACTCTTATCCCATTTCGGCGAATTCAACGGATCGGACAAAAAATCCCATACCTGCTCTATATCCAGGTTAACTGTGATCTCAGATGTCAGTTGCATGTTTCCTTTTTGGTTTACAATGGTCGCTTCAGCAAGGCAATATATCGAATAAGTTTTGAAACATAACCGTGACCCTGTTTGGAGTTATCCATTGTTAAGTTGTATTGGGGCAGAATGTTGCATTGTGCAGAAATACTATTTCAAGTCTTAGTTGGCATCCTATTCCGACATTATCCTTCTCAATAACATTATAGAAGTAGTTCTTTAGCCTGGCAGCGCAGTAGCACTGTAGTACCATCAAGGTTGCCCCCGAAACCATTGAAGCTTATGGTTTCGGACTCTTTTTCTTTGGTTCGTTTCTTTTGGAGGAGCAACAAGCGCAGCGACTCATTGAGACAATATGAAAGACATCATGAACGAAATAAAAGAAATGAACAGAGGCTGAAAAGAGCTAGCAAGACAAGGAATTATCAATGAGCTTAATGTAATTGCTAATCAACAATATAGCTTTTACCCAGCCATAACCATGTGAATAATTAATTTGTTGAACTAAACTATATTTTGTATTTTTGATATTGTTAATCAAATTAATACCAGCCATGAAGAATAAACCCGGTATAACCCCGCCCAACCAAAAGATGATGATACTACCGCCCCTGAACAAGGGGCTTTTTTATGGATTGTTAAGTACAGAAAGAATACTGTTTTACTTAACAATACTTAACAATTTCCCCACAAGGTGCTTATTGTCAACAACTTACAAACATCCCTTATTCCCGTTGGTAAAACCCGCAAATACATTACTTAACAAAATAGCGGCAGGTTACTCAACCCCGATAGCTATCGGGGCCAATATCCAAAAACCGACTATCTTTGCGCACATATTAAAATCTAATCAACAACTATGAGTTTCATTACAGACATAATAGCACGCCAGGTGCTGGACAGCCGCGGTAACCCCACAGTAGAAGTAGATGTACACACCAGCGATGGATACACAGGCCGCGCGGCCGTTCCGTCGGGTGCGTCAACAGGCAAGCACGAAGCCGTAGAGCTGCGTGACGGTGACAAGAAGAAATACTTAGGCAAGGGCGTACTGAAGGCTGTAAGCAACATCAACGACAACCTAGCCGAAGAGCTGTATGGCTGGGATATAACCGATCAGCGTGGTATAGACGCTGCTATGCTGCAGATAGATGGCAGCAAGAACAAAGGCAAGCTGGGTGCCAACGCCATACTGGCGGTGAGCATGGCTGCGGCAAAAGCGGCGGCGCAAGCCAGCGGACTGAGCCTGTACCGCTACGTAGGCGGCAGCAATGCCAAGACACTGCCCGTGCCGATGATGAACATCCTGAACGGTGGTGCGCATGCTGATAATAAAATAGACTTCCAGGAATTCATGGTTATGCCTGTGGGCGCTTCTACCTTCAGCGAAGGTTTGCGTTGGGGCGTGGAGATATTCCACCACCTGAAGAGTGTACTGAAAGACAAAGGCTACAGCACCAACGTAGGTGACGAGGGTGGTTTTGCACCGGATATCCAGAGCAACGAAGAAGCTATTGAGACCGTACTGAAAGCGATAGAGAAAGCGGGTTACAAACCGGGCGATGATGTGATGATAGCTATGGACGCCGCTATTAGCGAACTGTACGACGCTAAGAGCAAAAAATATGTATTCAAGAAAAGCGATGGCCGCAAGCTGAGCAGCGACGAGGTGGTAGACTATTGGGCTAAGTGGTGCAAGAAATACCCAATCGCGAGCATCGAGGACGGTATGGACGAGGACGACTGGAAAGGCTGGAAAAAACTGACCGATACACTGGGCGGCAAAGTTCAGCTGGTAGGCGACGACCTGTTCGTGACCAACGTAGACAGGCTGAGCAAAGGTATCAACGATGGTATAGCTAACGCCCTGCTGGTAAAAGTGAACCAGATAGGCAGCCTGAGCGAAACGATAGATGCGGTAACCATGGCGCAACACGCGCGTTACAACACGGTAATGAGCCACCGCAGCGGCGAGACAGAAGATTATACCATCGCCGACCTGGCCGTGGCCCTGAACTGCGGACAGATAAAAACAGGTAGTGCTTCGCGCAGCGACAGGATGGCGAAATACAATCAGTTGCTGAGGATAGAAGAAGAGTTGGGTGCCAACGCTTATTATCCCGGCAAAAATCTTATATTTGGTAAATAGGTAATTTATAGTGGCCGGCCCCGCCGGAGCCGGCCACTTACTCCTTTACCCGGCAAAACATACAGAGATGAGGAAAGTATTAAGGATAGTTGCCAATAAGTACCTGCTGATGGCCATTCTTTTTGTGGTATGGGTAGGTTACTTCGACCGTAACGACTGGTTTACCCAGCAGCGCCGCCAGCAAGACCTGGAAGATACCCGCGCCAACATTACTTACCTGCGCGCAGAAATTGCCGCCATGTACAAAAAGCGTGATGGTATTAAGAACGACCCTGCAGTACTGGAAAAATTCGCCCGCGAAAATTACCACCTCAAAAAAGATAACGAGGATATATACGTGTTCGAGTAATGGATCTTGGATATGAACATCCAATATCTATTATCCTTTTCGTCTCTTAAGTTCTTTGTTTATTAATGTCAGTTCGCGGCCTGTTTGCCCGGCAACGGAGGTATTCTCCTCGGCACGGCGCATCAGGTAGGGCAGTACATCTTTCACCGGTCCGTATGGCAGGTATTTGGCTACATTATACTTGCTGTCCGCCAGGTTGAAGGATATATTATCGCTCATGCCATATAGCTGCGAGAACCATACATGACTGCTGTCTGCGGGAATATTATGGTCGGCCATATACTTGGCAGCTGCAAAGCAGGATTTTTCGTTATGCGTACCAATAAAGACGGATAACTTGTCTAATCGCTCCAGGCAGAAGAGTACAGCGGCGTCATAGTCTTTGTCGGTTGATGCCTTGTCAGGCTGTATCGGCGACGGGTAACCTTGTTCAGCGGCGCGCTTGCGTTCTTTTTCCATGTAAGCGCCGCGCACCAGCTTGGCACCCAGTATATAGCCTTTGGCTGTGGCTTGCTCTGCAGCTATTTTAAGGTAGGGCAGCGCGCCTGTAGTGTACAACTGAAAAGTGTTGAATATCACAGCTTTATCCTTGTTGTACCGCTCCATAACCCCTTCACAAAGTTCGTTCACAGGGTGCTGTATCCAGGTCTCTTCGGCGTCTATGAGCACCATAACTCCCTGGTCGTGAGCACATTTGCATATTTCGTCTATGCGTTTGTGCACCCTCTGCCACTCTTGCTGTTCGGCGTCTGTCAGGTTGGCTTTGCTGTGCAGTTTCTCCAGCAGCGCAAAGCGGGCAAACCCGGTCACTTTGAGAGATATAAAGGGTATGTTGTTCTTAGAGGCGGCATATTTAATTGCCCTGACAAATTCGGGCACGGCTTTGTCAAATTCGGCCTCGCCTTCTTTGCCTTCTACACCGTAGTCCAGTATCACGCCTACATTGTATTGTCCCAGGGCATCGGCGGTGCGGGCAGCCTCTTCCATAGTAACACCACCGCAAAACTGCCGGAATATGGTCTTTTTTACTATGCCTTCTATGGGTAGTTTCCAATTGATAGCCCATTTGGTAACGGCCATGCCTACTTTGGTTATCGTGGGCGAACCCATGGATGAGAACAGGAACTGTGCCTGCTTTAATTCCTGATTGGTACGATATTTGAACGCTATCTCTGTATTGTCAAACTGTGGCAGCATATACTGGTATAAAAGCAGTTGCAAAAGTAATAGGCTTAAGTGATGGAAAGAAATTTTAATTTGGGAAGAGGGGTAGTGTCACAGCAATGTATAAAAAACGTGAAAAAGTGGCGAATTTGCTAACTAACGGTCAAATTAATTTGTCTTAATCTTATAAGAATATTTATCTTTACAGTTCAATAATTCCAAAAAATCGAAAAATGATGAAAAGATTACTTTTATTTATTGTAGGTGGTGCGATGGCAGCTAGCGCTTCAGCTCAGCAGGCGGAGGTAGTAAATTCAGGCAATACTCCGAGGATCGGACAATTGGTTGAAAAATATACTTTCGTTGACGACCAGTCAACCATCAACTCAATTCAATCAGGTAAAGACAGCAGGGCAGCAGCTAAAACAACTGCTCCGGCTCCGAGGTGGTATACACCTTACGATATCATTAACGCGCTGAACAGTAGCTCAATGGATAACAACAGGAGTTTCGTTCCTATCTGGTTTGATTCTACTATGTATATTAAATATAACAATAACCCTCAATTGAGTGCAGTAAACTTTGCGTCTTTCGGCCAGGTTATCGACCCTATCGGTGCAGGTGATCAGATGTTCAACGATGTATCGTTCAACAATACCAACACTATGTGGGTACAGGATTTTAACGCATACTCTGTTGACTCAGTAGAGATAAATGTAGCTTATATCAAAAACAAAAACCGTCCTTCTGGCGTTGTTGATACACTGATTCTTGCGCTGGCTCCGCAAACTGGCTCAAGGTATTATGTAAGGTCTACGGCCTCTTGGATAGGTACATATATCCCTGCTGATAAAGACACTATGTTTATCTGGAGGCCCGACGCTGATAGTGTTGGCCGCACAATATCTTCTTCTGACCGTAAAGTTTGGAAAGAATACCTGACAGATGCTGACCGTGATACTGTTAATACACAGAACAACACCATCACAACAAGGACTTGGAGGTTTGCAGTGCCTGGTGGCCTGACAGTTCCTGCCGGTAACAGGGTTTCTTTTACAGCTACCTTCAAATCAGGTGATACATGGACTAAAAATTCACAAACTGACTCTATTCAGGGTCACCACCATCTGAGGATTCTGTCAAGTGAAGTTACTGACAATGCTCTGATGAAATATGATTTCTATGGTGCTTTGAAAGATCGCAACCATTCTTCTCTGATGTTTACTACAGACACAGGAAGGTATTCAGTTTCTTATCCTTTGGAAAATGCTAACGGTGCTCAGTTCCCTTACGAACACCACAGGATGGGTGTATTGATATCTTGTGCTACTTGCTGGGTACTGGATGTTAAGAACACTGAAGGTCTGTTGACAAAAGGTGGTGCTTATCCAAACCCTGCTGTATCTTATGTTCACATTCCTTTCCAGCTGACTGCTGCTGCTGATGTGAATGTTACATTGACAAACACAGTAGGCCAGGTTGTAAAATCTCAAAAAGTAGCTAACGTTTCTAACGGACAGGTTACTTTCAACACATCTGACCTGACTAACGGTCTGTACCTGTACACTATCGAAGTGAACGGTCAGCGCTCTACAGGTCGTGTTACCGTAGCACACTAATAAATAAAGTAAATTTATATAAGAAAAGGGCGACTTAAAAGTTGCCCTTTTTCATTTTTACGAAACAATACTTTATTATTGCACATCCCTGAACGATTTAGGCGACAGGTATATATTAATATAAAAAAGAGCAAAAGGGTAAGCGAATGGCAAAGAACCTGCTGATAGTGGAGTCTCCGGCGAAGGCGAAAACGATCGAGAAGATACTGGGCGAAGATTTTGAGGTAAAGTCCTGCTATGGCCATATCCGTGACCTTGAGAAAGAGGACATGGGTATCGATATCAATAATAACTTTTCACCGAAGTATAAGATATCTGACGATAAACAGAAGATAGTAAAAGAGCTGAAGTCGCTTGCTAAGAAATCTGATGAGGTTTGGTTAGCAACGGATGAGGACCGCGAAGGGGAAGCTATATCATGGCACCTTTGCGAAGTACTCGGCCTGAATCCGGACACTACCAAAAGGATCGTTTTTCATGAGATAACCAAACCTGCTATAAAGAAAGCTGTTGAGACGCCTCGCACGGTGAATATGCACCAGGTGAATGCACAGCAGGCCCGCCGCATCCTGGACAGGATAGTGGGGTTTGAGATATCGCCGATACTTTGGCGCAAAATGAGTATGCGCAACAACCTGTCAGCAGGTCGTGTACAATCTGTAGCTGTCAGGCTGATAGCGGAGCGTGAAAGAGAGATCAATGCTTTTACAGCACAAAGCAGTTTTAAGCTGGAAGCATTTTTCCAGGCAGAGGACCTGAATAAAAAGAAAGTCACGTTTAAAGCAGAAGGTAGCGAGAAACTGACCAATGAAGAGTCAGCGCGTAACTACCTGAATGATTGTATCAATGCCAGCTACTCTGTAAGCGATGTACAGGTGAAACCTGCGAAAAAATCGCCTGCGGCGCCGTTTACTACTTCAACACTACAGCAAGAGGCCAGCCGTAAGCTTGGATATTCTGTTTCTAAAACCATGCTACTCGCACAAAAGCTATATGAAAGCGGGCAGATAACCTACATGCGTACAGATTCTGTGAACTTATCAGACACTGCGTTGGAAGGTGCTCAAAAAGCGATAACTGCTCAGTATGGCGAAAAATACCACCAGCTGAGAAAATATAAGACTAAGAACGAAAGCGCTCAGGAAGCGCACGAAGCCATACGCCCAACTGATATGAGTGTTACCGAAACAGGTAATGCTGATGCACAAAGGTTGTATGATATGATATGGAAACGTACCATGGCCAGCCAGATGGCTGATGCTGAACTGGAACGCACTACTGCCAAGATCTCTATCTCTACCCGTAAGGATGAACTGACCGCTAAAGGTGAGGTGCTGCGTTTTGATGGTTTCCTGAAAGTGTATACTGAAGGCAAGGATGATGAGGATGAAGAAGATGAGAACTCAGACATGCTACCGCCACTGACCGTAGGTATGCAATTGCCTTTGGTAGAGATGCGCAGTACTGAGAGGTTCACGCGTCCGCAACCCAGGTATACGGAGGCATCCCTGGTGAAGAAACTGGAAGAGTTGGGAATAGGTCGTCCCTCTACTTATGCACCAACCATTAGTACCATACAGCAAAGGGGGTATGTAGAGAAAAGGGATAAAGAAGGCACGCCAAGGGTGTACCGCATATTGAGCCTGAAGGATAAGAAAGTAACCGAGAGAGAAGATAGCGAGAACACAGGTGCAGAGCGTAATAAATTATTCCCAACCGACCTGGGATTGGTAGTAACAGACTTTTTGAGTGAGAACTTTAAAAAAGTAATGGACTATGGTTTTACTGCCCAGATAGAGCAAGAGTTTGATGATATAGCACAGGGTAAGAACCTGTGGTATAAAATGATCAAAGATTTTTACAAGCCTTTCCACGAAAATGTAGAGCATACGCTTGAGCATGCAGAGCGTGCAAAGGGTGAACATTACCTGGGGACGGATGAAGCAAGTGGTAAACCTGTAGTGGCACGACTTGGCAGGTATGGACCGATGGTGCAGATAGGTACCACCGAAGATGAAGAAAAACCTCGTTTTGCTAAGTTGCGCCCGAACCAAAGTATTGAGACCATTACATTTGAAGATGCCATGGAATTGTTCAAACTGCCAAGAACACTGGGCCAGTTTGAGAACCTGGACGTGGTAGTGAACATCGGCCGTTTTGGCCCTTATGCGCAACACGATGGTAAATTCTACTCGCTGAAAAAAGAAATGGACCCTTATACAGTAGAGCTGGATGAGGTAGCACCGCTGATAGAAGAAAAACGAAAAGCTGCAGCTGAGAATACTATCAAGATATTTGAAAAAGAAAAGATCAAGATACTGAAAGGCCCTTATGGACCTTATATAAAACAAGGCTTGCGCAACTATAAAATACCTAAAGAAAAACAGGAAACCGCAAAAGACCTGACACTGGAAGAGGCTAAAGCTATTATAGAAGAAGTAAAAGCAAATCCTCCTAAAAAAGCTGCGAGAGGTAAGAAGAAAAAGTCGTAAATTGGCTGTAGAGAACAAGGAAAGCATTGCAGCATACAAATGAAATATCAGCTTTATTGAGGTTGATAGACGACCCCGATACGGAGGTGTTTGACACCGTAGCTGAAAAGCTATTGAATTACGGAGCGGAGATCATCCCAAACCTGGAGCAACTGTGGGAAGTGACTGCTGACACGACAACACAGGAGCGTATCGAAATGCTGATCCACAGGGTGCATTTTCAAAATCTGCAACATGAGTTTTACGAGTGGGCAAAGTCTGACAAGCCGGAGTTACTACGTGGCGCTATACTGGTAGCCAAATACCAGTACCCCGAAATGAATGTGCCGTCCATACTGACGCAGTTTGACCAGATGCGTCGTAACATATGGCTGGAGCGGAACAACTACCTGACACCATTGGAGCAGGTGAATATACTGAACAGTATTCTTTACAATTATTATAAACTACAGGGGCATGAGCTTACTGAGCGTGACCCTAAGTTCTTCTTCATCAACCAGGTGATGGATAGCAAGCAGGGTAATGCTTATTCTATAGGCGTGTTATATCTTGCGTTGTGTGAGTTGCTGGACATCCCGATATTCGCTGTTGATCTGCCTCGCCAGTTTGTATTTGCTTATATAGATACGCTACATCATTTTTATAGTATAGATGACGCACCTGTGCAGCAAATGCAGTTTTTTGTAGACCCTATGAATGGCATGGTCTATACACAGAAAGATGTAGACACCTACCTGAAGAAAATAAATGCTACCGACAGGGGAAATTATTTCAAGCCATTAGACACGAAACGTGTCATCTACAAAATGCTCGAAGAACTGGTGCTTTGTTTCCGCTACAAGCGTGAAGAAGACAAAGCCAACGAGATTCAGGAACTGATGAACATCCTGAAGGGCGAGTAAATACTCGGAGTAAGAAATCAGGATTATTACGAATACGCTATATACTGTAGGTAAATATCTGCCAAAGCAATAGCAGTAACTGCTTCTACCACCACCGGTGCACGTAATGCTATACACAAGTCATGACGACCTTTGACTGTAAATGCTTCAACTGACTTTGTGCTGTTATTCCATGTTTGTTGTTGTTGCGGGGTGCTGCTGGTAGGCTTTATGGCTACCCGAAAAACGAGTTCGTTGCCATTGGTAATGCCTCCATTGATACCGCCTGCGTTGTTGGTTTTTGTTGTGCCATGTTCATCAATGATCGCGTCATTATGCTCGCTGCCTTTCATTTTTGTTGCAGCAAAACCACTGCCAAACTCTATACCTTTTACCGCAGGAATAGCAAACACAAGATGACTGATGACAGACTCTACAGAATCAAAGAATGGTTCACCAAGTCCTAAAGGCAATTCAGTAGCACGACATTCAATTATACCCCCTATACTGTCCTGTGCTTCTACAGCTTTTGTTATGGCTGCTTCTATATCAGTATCGCCTCCGGCTTCTACCAGTTGTGCATTGATGTTTATTTCATTCAGTATCTTTTTTGCAATGACACCGGCTGATACCAATGCAAGTGTCAGCCTGCCCGATGAGTGACCGCCACCCCGATAGTCGTTAAATCCGTTATACTTTTTGTTCAGTACAAAGTCGGCATGGCCGGGGCGTGGCGTGTCTTTTATTGCATCATAGTCTTTTGACTGTGTGTTGTTATTTCTGAACAATATTGTAATAGGACTGCCAGTGGTATGTCCATTGAACACGCCACTTATTATTTCGGGGAGGTCATCCTCTTTGCGTGGTGTAGTGCCCGCTGCTCCTGCTTTGCGACGTAGCAGGTCGGGCAGAAGGTCATCTGTATTCATAGGTATGCCGGCAGGACAACCGTCAATAGTAACACCTACTGCCGCACCATGAGATTCACCGAAAATGCTTAGCCTGAATAAACGCCCGAAACTGTTCATGCCTCTAATTTACAATTAACTCCAATAGAAGATAATGTATGGAAGAAATCAGGGTAAGACTTGTTCACTGCCTCAGCCCCAAGTATAGTAAGAGGGCCTTTTGCAGTGATAGCGGCTACCGCTGCAGCCATCACTATACGATGGTCGTTATATCCATTAACCGTACAACCATTAAAGGATTGATTGCCCTGTATGGTAAGCGTATCATCTTCTACCAGGTAAGTAATACCCAGGCTATCCAGCATAGTCATGATGGTTTCTATACGGTTACTTTCTTTATGCAATAACCTGTGTAGGCCTGTAATAGAACTTTCACCATGACAGCATGCGGCATAAACGGAGAGTACCGGGAACAGATCCGGACAATCGGTAGCGTCAAAATCAAATGCATCGTTGGTATCTGTTACTATTTGTCCGATGGCTTTATCTGCCTGTGTTGATTGGTAATTCAGGCCGGGGATATTGATATCTGCTCCTGCAATAGCACGTGCTACAATAAAGTTAGCGGCTGCACTCCAGTCAGCTTCTATCGTAACGTGTATGTTCCTGTTGTTATCAGGGGCAGGAATAATTGAAAAGCTTTCATAATTATAATGTTGAACAAATTTTCCGAATTTCTGCAGTACCTGTAGTGTCATATCAACATAAGGTTTGCTGACGAGGTTGTTTACGTGGATATTTACAGGTTCTGTAGCAGAGAAAGCGAATGCTATCAGCAAGCCGCTCAGGAACTGCGAACTCATAGAGCCGTCGAGGGTAATGTTCTTTGGTGTCAACGGGCCTTCAACAGACATAGGTAAATATTCACCGGCTGCTATTACTGATACTCCCAATTCAGGAAGTAGTTTAATATACTCCGTCATAGGGCGTTGCAACAGGCTACCTGAGCCTGTTATCGCTATGCCTTTTGAACTCAATGCTGCAACGGGTATGAACAACCTTGCGGATAGCCCGCTTTCTGTACAATCAATTGTTGCAGACTGTGAATGAACGCCACTGCTGTTTATTTCAATAGTATGTTCATCAGTACAGTCGACAGTTGCACCAAGCTTTTGAATAATGCTGATAGCCGCTTTGTCATCTTTGCTGTTGCCGGGGTTTGTGATGATGGTTTTGCCTATGTGCAGCAAAGCACAGGCGCATACCCGCTGCATCATACTTTTAGATGCAGGTAGTTGCACCGTGCCTTGTATGTTTCCGGGTTTAATTATCGCCTGCATGAGTAAAAGCGTCTATCGCATTTTTTATAACGTCGAATTCAATATTCTTTATCTCCGCGTTACCAATTGAGTTCAGGATAATAAAATCTACACCATAGTTATCACGTTTCTTATCCAGCATCAGCACATTCATTACTTCATCTGTATCTGCATGTATACTTACGGGCAGGTTGTATTGTTGCAGTAATGTGTGCAGTCGTTCTGTTACGTTTTTATCCAGTCCGTATTGTTCTGATATTTTGCAAGCGACCAACATGCCAACAGCTATCGCCTGCCCGTGTGGTATATGGCAAACCGTTTCAAATGCATGCCCTGAAGTATGGCCGAAGTTCAACAGTTTTCTTATGCCGTTCTCACGTTCATCGGCCAGCACTATTTTATTTTTCCAATCAACACTTTTGGCTATCAGTGCAGATAGAGCAGGGCTGTTTTGCTGGTAATATTTGATGTTGTTTTCAGCCAGCTCATCAAACAGCTTGTTATCGAAGAGGCAGGCCGCTTTTATCACTTCGGCAAATCCGTTGCTCCATTCTTCATCGGGCAGGGTAGCCAGCATGTCATTATCAAAAAGTATAAATTCAGGCTGTTGAATAGTACCTACCATATTTTTCTGCAGGCCTATATTGATGCCATTCTTACCGCCTATAGATGCATCGACCATACCTAACAATGTGGTAGGCACAAAACCGAAACGAAGCCCACGCATGTATATGGCTGCAACAAATCCCGTAATGTCGGTGACAACTCCCCCCCCTACACCTAAAAGAAATGTTTTTCGGTGGACTTTTTGTTCCATCAGTTGCTGAATGAGCGAAAGAATGGTTGTATGGTTCTTGTTCGCTTCACCGGCGGGGATGGTGATAACAGCCTTGAACTTTTTGAACAGGTCGCCGTGTAGCCTGGCTACATTGCTGTCTGTCATGACAATAGTATTAGCGGGTGTTAATACCTCATTGATACCCGAAAAATGAGTATGATGTACATAGCGCACTGCGCCACCGGGAAATGAGACCGAATATTCCATGCTATTCAAAGGTAAAATGAAAGAATGAAAAGGTGTGCATCATAGCTGCTGATACGGACGTATCGAATATCTATAGTGCACAAAACAGTTCTAAGCGGGTTATTCGTACCTTTGCAAATTCTGATTTGATAAAGCAATGAGCAGGAACGGAAAAGTATTGGTGGCAATGAGTGGTGGTATTGACAGTACCATTAGTGCGTTAATGCTTCATAATCAAGGTTATGAGGTAGTGGGGATCACTATGAAGACCTGGGATTATGCCACGTCGGGAGGCGGCAAAAAGGAGACAGGCTGCTGTAACCTTGATTCGTTTAACGATGCCCGCCAGGCCGCAGTTGACCATGGTTTCCCGCATTATGTGCTGGATATAAGGGAGGAGTTCGGCGACTTTGTCATTAATAACTTTGTTGATGAATACATAGCTGGTCGTACACCAAACCCATGTGTACTCTGCAATACCCATATCAAGTGGGCTGCATTACTGAAACGTGCCAACGCACTCGACTGCGATTTCATTGCCACTGGGCATTATGTTAAAGTAAGGGAAGAGAATAACAGGCATGTGTTATCGCGTGCTAAGGATATGACCAAAGACCAGAGCTATGTGCTCTGGGGGCTCAACCAGGACTGTTTATCAAGGAGTATCTACCCGCTTGGGGACCTGCTGAAGACGGAAGTGCGCCAGATAGCTTATGATATGGGCTACGAGGAACTGTCAAAAAAAGCTGAGAGTTACGAGATATGCTTCGTGCCGGATAATGACTATCGTGGTTTCCTGAAAAGGAATGACCCCGGGCTGGAAGCAGAAGTTGCCGGCGGAAATTTTGTATTGAGCAATGGTGAGGTAGTGGGCAAACATGCTGGCTATCCATTTTATACTATAGGCCAGCGCAAAGGGCTGGGTGTAGCATTCGGCAAACCTATGTTCGTGACCAGGATCATGCCGGAAACCAATACAGTGGTGCTGGGTGAAGCGCATGAGCTGCAACAAAGCAAAATGAACGTGAGCGGGCTGAATATGATCAAATATGACGCTATACCTGACGGGTTGGAGGCTGTGACCAAGATACGGTACAAAGATCCGGGCTGTGAAAGCCGCCTGTATAACAAAGATGGTCAGGTGGAAGTGCATTTCGACCATATGGTGAACAGCATAGCCCCGGGCCAGTCGGCAGTATTTTACGAAGGCGATGATGTGGTAGCAGGCGGCATAATCCGTATGGGATTTGACTGATAACTGGTTCAATATCAGCAAAAAGTCATATATGGGATTATTTTCCCTGATTAACCCGACTTAAAATATTAACTTTTCATTTCTTTAGTTATATTTACGGTAATAACTGTACACATAAATTGATATGATCAAGAAGTCGCTACCTTTCTTGCTGTTGGCATTTGCATTCACTGTTGCAACGTTTTCCTGTAAAAAGCCGGATGACAGGCCTGCGCCTCCGCAGGCAGAACAGGAGTATTACCCGCTTGAGATAGGCAAATGGGTGGTATACGATGTTGATTCAACTATCTGGGATGATACGTTCTGTGTGAAGAGGTTCTATCACTACCAGGTTAGGCACAGGGTGGCAGATACTTTTACTGATGAGTCGGGCCGTCCTTCTTACAGGGTAGAGACCAGTATCAGGAAAAGGGTAGAAGACGACTGGATGCCGCATAAAGTGTTTTATGCTACCAATACAAATGTGACATTAGAGACAGTACATGATCAGCAGCGTTTTATCAATATGGTGTTCCCGATTGAGAATGGTGTTACATGGAAAGGCAATAACTATATTCTGACTAATGATCCTGACTATGCATTTTATGGCGATTGGGATTATGAGTATAAGAATGTAGGTGAAGCATACAATACAGGCTTCGAGATATTTGCCAATACAGTGACTGTAGAAGAAGTAGATAGGGCGGAAAGCGATCCTGAAGTTTTCCCCGACGTATATGCATCGCGCACCAGCAGCAGGGAGGTTTATGCTTCCGGTGTAGGTATGGTGTTCCGCGAATATTTCAGGTGGACATACGACCCGTCAACAACCAAATGCCGTAAAGGCAGTGGGGTGGTGATGAGGGCCGTTGACCACAACTAATAAAAAACCTACATAAGTATGTGCAGGGGAGTGGTATGGTGTTTTGTGGGATTACTCATTTTTTCTGTTACAGCAATTGCGCAGCCGCAATATGGCTTTCGTGTAAGTTTTACTGATAAAGGAGGTACTACACAGAGTCTGTCCAGTCCATTGGGCTTTCTGTCGCAGCGTGCTATAGACAGGCGTGCCACACAGGGTATAGCTATTGACAGCACTGACCTGCCAGTATCGCCTGATTATATGGATAGTGTGCTGACGCTCACAGGGGCCAAATTGCATCTTACTTCACGTTGGCTTAATTATACTGTGATCTTGCTAACGGATTCAAGTAAGATACTCACGCTGCAATCAAAACCCTTTATCAGCACTATAGAGTATATGGCCTATTATCCTGCCGGGTTGCATAAACCATCGAAGGATACTGATACAACAGGCAATACACTTTCTGCTGCACAAAAAACAACCGGTTCGTCAGCTTATTACGGCGATTCATATAGCCAGAGTGCATTGGTGAATGGTGATTACCTGCATGATATAGGCTGGAAGGGCGAGGGTAAGCTCATAGCTGTATTAGATGAAGGCTTTGCCGACGTTAATACAGCCCCTGCATTTGATAGTATGGTAAATGCGGGTAGATTGAAAGATCACTATAATTTTGCCAATGCATCGACAGACGTTTTTACGGGTGGACTGCATGGCACAACTTCACTGTCCACAATTGCCGGCAACCTTCCGGGTACATATGTAGGTGCAGCTCCGCATGCTGATATCGCACTGTATATTACAGAGATTGGCGGCAGTGAACAGCACCTGGAAATGGACAACATGATGGCTGCCACCGAACGTGCTGACAGTATAGGTGCAGATATTATTACCGTTTCTTTAGGCTACAACGAATTCAACTATCCTGATCCATCTTATTCACTAAAGTATGCAGACATAGACGGTAAGAGCACCATTGCTGCGAAAGCTGCCAATATCGCCACGTCAAAAGGTATCCTTTTTGTTGCTTCAGCCGGTAACGAAGGTGGCGGAACGTGGAATTATGTACTGACGCCCGGCGATGCTGACAGCGCAATGACGGTTGGCTCTGTTGGCCTGGATAAAGTACCGGCTCCCAACAGTGGTTATGGCCCCAATGCAGCAGGACAGGTAAAACCTGATGTATGTATGGTAGGCCAGCCGGCATCCATCATGCGCAACGGGCCTAATCCTTCTTTCTCAAGTGGTACATCCTGGGCAACACCACAACTGGCAGGATGGGCGGCATGCCTGATGCAGGCAAGCGGTAATTTCACTCCATATGAGATACGCACAGCCATTCAGAAAAGTGCTAACCTCTACAATAACCCGGGTTTACAATTAGGCTATGGTGTACCTAATTTCCATTATGCATTGGAGCTACTGAATGTGAAGGAATTGCCCAAGGTGCCTGATGCAAATGACTGGATCATCACTAGTCCCAATCCTTTTACGGGTAGTATAACCCTACGTGTGTTCAACGGCAGTAAAAGTAGTTTGCTGGATATTGTTGTAACCGATGTTAGCGGGAAGATCATTTATCAGGATGCAGTAAACATGAGTGCAGGCGTACAAAATATTCCTGTAACACTACCCGGGGTAAGTAACGGCTTATATTTTCTTAAGGCTGTTACAGGCGATAAACAACAGGTAGTAAAGTTGTTGAAAAATTAGTGTTTCCTCAGCACAGTAATGAACATGCTATCCGCATGATGTTCTATTCCATTGATCAACCGTTGTTCCTCGATCGTAAATTCCCCGGATTGTTGAAGTAGCGTGACGACATCTTCATTTTCCTGCCTGAATACAGAACAGGTAATATAGAATAACCGGCCACCCGGTTTAAGATATTCTGCAGCGTTGACGGCTATCTTCTTTTGCTTTTCCGAAAAATCGGCTACCGATCCGGGTTTGAAGAAAAACATCTGTTCGGGTGTACGCGCCCATGTGCCCGAACCGGAGCATGGCACGTCGCAGATAATAGCATCAAATTTTTTACCGCCCATACTTTGCTTGAGCGATGCTTTATCTGATACGTCTGCGATTAAAGATACAGGTGGGGTATAGTGGTAAAGTTTGAATCGTTTGGACAGGTTGTGCAAAATACTTCTGCGTGTATCCGATACCGTCAGTTTTACGGTCGGTTCAGCGTCCTTTAACAATAGCGATTTTCCTCCGGCACCCGAGCAGCAATCCCACCATAACTCGTTCGGTTGCGGTTTGAAGTATGAGCCTGTTAACTGGGAAGAAGCATCTTGCACTACATAGCCATCTTCGGGCAACCAGTTGCTTATAGCTGTACCATTGGGTAGTGTGATACAGGTGTCGCTGATAAAAGAGGCTTCAACATGTTTTTGCTGCAATATCGTCATGATGAACTTCTTGTCTTTCCGCGCCCTGATGAACAGTTGTGGTTGCAGCAGGTTGCTTCGCAGCCAGGCTGCCTTGCTCATCCCATCGGACAAAGGAATGTCATATGGAAATACTTTTTCCGGGTTGGTACTGATATCAGCCGCATCAAGCGTTGACCCGGGAAATAATCTTTCCAGCATTTTTTCATCAGACATGCATATACGCATGGCGGCTTCTACTTTTTCTTTTATGGGGAGCGTAGCATCCAGCCACCTTTCTGCACGGTACCAGCAATAAGCCATTTCACTCAGCATCCTGCGGTCACGGCTGCCGAGTATTGGGTATTGTTTATAGTAGTTCTTCAGAAAATGGGGTAACGGCAAACTTCCGTCATAATTACCAATGATCCGCTCAATGTGCTGCCAGATAAAATTCATCGCTGTATGTCAAAGGTAGTGAGAAAAATTTTATGTTTGATATAAAAGCTGTAGTTGTCGCAGAGCTTATGTTTGAAGAGTATGATAACTGGTATTATTTTGCGTAACTTGATAACATACCTAAGGTTACACAGATGATAAAGCTTTTATTGTCTATTGTTTTGTTAGCTCCGATACTGTGCAGGGCACAGCAGGAAACAAACTATATTGATTACCACAAGCGTATCATTGTTGCCGAACAGCAATTCCTGTATTACAACAACCCGAAGGCTGCTGTTGAACAATACCGGAAGATATTTACAGATTGGAAAAGACCTTTTGCCCGAGATTGTTATACCGCATTGCAAATAGCCTCTTTACTGAAAGACACTACCGATGCTACTTTCTTTTTCGGACAATGTTTCAGGAATGGTGTTGAGTGGAATACAGTAGTTTTTTCTCCTCCCGTCAACCGATTGCTGCAGGATGATATGAGCTATAAAAAACGGATAGGCGACCTGTATGAAAAGTATTACAATGAATATAAAAAGACCATTGATACTAATTACCGTAACATTATAGCCAATATGTATAAGCATGAATATGCTTTGCGTAGACTTGCCGAAGGGCCAACGAGGTCAGAACCTCTCATCCGTAAATGGTTGGCTGTTGAAGACAGTAATATGTATGAATTGGTACCCATGATAAAAAGCAAAGGATTCCCCGGTGAAAAGAGAATAGGTCTGAGTCACATATTACCCGAACAGGTAGATGATAGCAGAACAGGCGACAGGCGTAACACTTACGATTTCAGGATGGTGAGTGTTAACCTGAATTGCCACGCAGCAACCCTGTTCTTTCACCACAGGTGTGGCTATATGTTGTTGAAAGAAGAACTGATGCAGGCAGTTCTGGAAGGCGAATTACACCCTCGTGAATATGCATTGATCTACGAATGGTCGCACAACTATTTTGCTGTAAAACATTGGGACGATGATTATCACGATTTCAGATGCGAAGGAAACAGGCAGGATGAGTGGTACAATATATTTATTGAACCTTTTCTTTATTCAAAGGACATTGCTGCTGTAAACAAAGCCAGGGCAGAGATAGGCATGTGTTCCTTAGACCACGATGAAAAGAAAAAGAAGTTCGCAATAGACAACGAGCTATACCTGTATTTCGGCACATTCAGAAAAATATAAAGCCGCTCATCGAGCGGCTTGTAAATTGAGTTCTTTCTTGTATTTAAACTTCCAGTAAAGTCTTTACAGGGTCTTTGCCCATAAGCATCAGTTCCGGATTTTCCAGCAGTTCTTTCACTCGTACCAGGAAACCTACAGACTCTCGTCCATCAATGATACGGTGGTCGTAGCTCAGTGCAAGGTACATCATCGGGCGTATCTCTACTTTGCCGTCTATTGCCATAGGGCGGTCCTGTATCTTGTGCATACCCAGTATCGCGCTCTGCGGAATATTGATGATCGGAGTAGACATCAGCGAACCGAACACACCACCATTGGTAATGGTAAAAGTACCGCCAGTCATTTCCTCTATGGTCAGCTTATTGTCGCGTGCTTTGGTAGCCAGCTCTCTTACCGCCTGCTCTATCTCTGCCATACCCATGCTTTCGGCATTACGTATCACAGGCACCACCAGCCCCTTTGGAGCGGAAACGGCGATAGATATATCACAGTAGTCGTGGTACACTATCTCTTCACCATCTATATAAGCATTTACCGAAGGCCACTCTGTAAGCGCCCAGCAACATGCTTTGGTAAAGAAAGACATGAACCCGAGGTTCACGCCGTGTTGTTCTTTGAAACTGTCTTTATATTTATTGCGGATGGCCATGATGTTGGTCATGTCTACCTCGTTAAAGGTGGTCAGCATGGCTGTGCTGTTCTTGGCTTCTACCAGTCTGCGGCTCACTGTCTTGCGCAGGTTGCTCATTTTCTTGCGGTCTTCGCTACGGCTGGCTTCACCACCGCCGATGCGTCCGGGGTTTTCCAGGGCTGCCAGCACGTCTTTTTTCAGTATGCGTCCGCCCTCGCCGCTACCTTTCACCTGGTTGGCCGACAGTTTTTTATCCGCCATCATGGTTTTAGCTACCGGGGTAGCCTTGGCGTCGCTCTTGGCTTCACTTTTTGCCGGTGCGGCCTGTTCCTGCTTCTTGGTTTCTTTTTTCGGTTCTTCTTTTGGTTCACCCAGGTCAGGTACTGCGGGAGCAGATGTGCCTTCAGGACGCTTGGCTGTCTCATCTATTTTGCAGGCTACATCGCCAATGTTCAGTGTTTGGTCGTTCTTGGCTACGGTATGTAAGATACCTGCCTGCTCAGCGCTCAATTCAAAGGTCGCTTTCTCCGACTCTAATTCGCATAAAACCTCATCTCTTTCTACCCATTCCCCGTCTTTTTTCAGCCATTCTACTAATGTTACTTCGCTGATTGACTCGCCTACGGTCGGTACTTTTATTTCTATCATGAAAATATGAACATTTGCGGCTGCTAAATTATGAAAAATTTGCGGCAATAATGGAGACGGCCTCTATTTTGCAAGCCAGATACCTGCCCTGCATAGCAGGATACCCGCCACCAGGCTCAGCAGGGTGTACACTACCGAAGTCATGGGTATCTTATCGATATACATCACATTGTTCTCTAATGCGAAAGTGGAGAAGGTGGTAAATGCTCCGCAGAATCCTGTGGCGGCTATCAGCCATGAGGCATTGCTTAGTGTGTGGCGCTCTGCCATCCCGTACAGCAACCCAATGATAAAACACCCAACGATATTGACGATGAATGTGCCATAAGGGAAGCTAAGTGGCAGGTACTTATCAGTCAACAGTTTTACCCCATAGCGGGCAACACTGCCAAGAAAACCACCGAAACCGACCATGAGAAAAGCTCTAAGCATCATTAAAATTAAAAATTCAAAAGGCAAAATTCAAAAGAAATACATGGTACCTCATTTTGAATTTTGCCCTGAACTAAAACCTTTTGGGTTTTAACTTTTCAATTTTGACTTTCTATTCCACCCAGTCAGCTATGAACATATTGGTCTCTCTTGTGCCGTGGTTGTTGCGGTTCGAGCTGAACAACAGGCGCTTGCCGTCAGGAGAGAACATAGGGAAGGCATCAAAACCACCATCGTGCGATACCTTCTCTAAACCTGAACCATCCAGGTTAACGATGTACAGGTTGAAAGGGAAGCCGCGCTCATACTCGTGATTCGATGCGAAGATGATGCGCTTGCCATCAGGCATCCAGTTTGGCGCCCAGTTGGCCTTGCCCAGGTTGGTTACCTGCTGCACATTACTACCGTCTGCATTTGCTATGAATACCTCCATATTAGTAGGCATTACCAGGCCCTGTGCCAACAGGTCTTTATATTCTTTTACCTCTTCGTCTGTTTTGGGGCGTGAAGCTCTCCATACTATTTTAGTACCATCGGGAGAGAACCATGCGCCACCGTCATAACCCAGCGTATTGGTGATCTGTTTTACGTTGCTGCCATCCAGGTCCATAGTGTACAGGTCCAGGTCGCCGTTGCGCATAGAAGTGAACACCACCTTATCACCCTTTGGCGAAATAGTAGGCTCAGCATCATAGCCTTTAGTATCTGTAACGCGCTTGATTATCTTACCATCCAGGTCGCCGATGAAAATGTCAAAGCTCTCATATACAGGCCATACATATTTCTTCATTTTCTCCTTATCCGGTACCGGAGGGCAGTCTTTACTTGCCAGGTGTGTAGATGCGTACATTACATGTTTGCCATCGGGCATCAGGTAGCTGCAGGTAGTGCGGCCGGTGCCGGTGCTCACGAGTTTGTATTCAAACTTATCTTCTCGTGTGTTGGGTAATACACCGTAAAATATCCTGTCGCAATCAATACCCTCAGCAGGGTTGGTACGTTGGAATACAACAGCCTTACCATCAAAGCCGAAATAGGCTTCAGCATTATCGCCTCCATCTGTCAACTGTATCAC
Organism: Chitinophagales bacterium; assembly: GCA_020636495.1. Taxonomy (NCBI): domain Bacteria; kingdom Pseudomonadati; phylum Bacteroidota; class Chitinophagia; order Chitinophagales; species Chitinophagales bacterium. The sequence goes on from JACJXQ010000008.1 coordinate 1,126,257, forward strand.
ATTGGCGAAGTGTTTTTCATCGCCATAAGTAAGTGATGTGCTGTCTACTTCGCTCACGGGAGCACCGCCGTGGTGGCCATGTCCATGCTCTTCTGCTTTTGTTTCTTTCTGCCCTTCTTCAGCCGGGCCACAGGCTGCCAGTGCCAGCAGCAGGGTAACAATGCTATATTTCTTCATCAATTCTGTTATTTGCGCGCAAAGGTATATTGGCTGCCATTATTAACGTATTAAATAAACAGTTAGATTGTCACGGTTTTGTCACGATGTGTGTGTCAGGATCGAATGGGTGACTGTTAATATTATTAAAATACTCAACATAATCATGCTTCAGATGTTAGAAAAGTAATAACCAAACTACTGAGGTCATGAAAAAGATAGCATCTGTTATTGTATTGTCTGTTATTGTTAATCAATGCATGGCACAGCCACTGGAAGCCGAAGAACTTCTGGATATGTTGACATGCAATGATTACGCTTGCATATCAGGCAAGGTGATACCATTGGGCTACGAGGTAGCATTGAATAAAGAAACCGCAGGCTACCAGACCTATACATTTACCAGCAAAACGGTATACCAGAATGAAAGCAACAATAAGATAATGAAACCCTACAAGGTGAATTTTACCGATCATACTGAAGACTCCGCCATTACGCTTAATTATGTGATCGGGGACAAAGTGAACAGGGAGATGCTATTGGCTGCTTTTAAAGAGCTGGGCTTCAGGTACGACCATGCTACAAAAACCAAAAGCACCTTTGATAATACTGCAACGGTGTACAAAAGCGAAAGATATCCCGGTTGGGTATTGAAAGTGACTAACTATGATAAGCGGGAGGGCCGCCATACTCACTACCTGGATTACGATTTTGAACTGTGGCGCTTCACGGGCAAAAGGAATATTTATAAATAACACGGTAAGGTTGCATGCCGTGCACTACAGCTTTTTATAGTCGCCGGGTATATTCGTTATCGAAGCAGGAATGCTTATGTTCTCATATACAGCGGTGGCTATTTTCTGGTAGCCTTCTGCACCGTCGGGCTTGTAAATGACCCTTAATACAAACCCCTTCCATACCCAATAGGACAGGTGAGTTGACACATGCTCATATATACTGCAGGTTTTGCCTGCCAGTACATGTTCTCCTTGTGCTGTGTAGCCCGCTTCCTTTCTTTGTGCTTCGGTACCATAACCTGCTATCAATGGCTCTGTGACAAGTGCCCTGTCTGTGTAGGTTTTCCATGTCTTGTTCTTGTGGTCTATCTCAGTTGTTTTGTTGTCTTTCCAGATAACGGTAGTAATTGCATTGGGGCCATCAATATCTTCTTTGTCTGTAACGATGACCACTGTCCTGCCATGATCTTCAATGAACATCACTTCCTTACCTTCTTTTGCCTTAGTCCCGGTATACAGGAATTCAATTTTAGCAGATCCCGATCCATAGGGCTTGTTCTTGCTCAGTTGCTGCGTTTGGGTAGTATTGCTTTTGCCTGCAGACTGTACTGCATATTGATGATGTTCTTCATTGTAGTGTTTCACAGATTGATATTTGTCTGTAGTTACCGTAGCCTGTTTGGTGATGCGTTGCCCGTTCACCAATAGTTCCAGTGCCACGTTCTTGTGTAATGGTTTATTCAGCTTTTGCATCACCATTACCAGCTCCTCAGAAAAATATTTCAGCCAGTTGTCTTTATAGTTATACCTGCAGTATTCTATAGCCAGTGATGAGGGTATCCCATCGATGGCCAGGGTTTCGTACCAGCTGCCATCTACCAGTACCATCACTTTTTCGCCCCGGGCGGTTACAGCGCTGAAAGGAGATGTGTGGTTGACTGCATATTGTGCCTGCACAGGGTTAATGTATAATGTACAAGCAACCAGCAGCAATAGTAAATAATTGTATTTCATTCCGGAGTAACGTTATGCTCAATAAGACGGGTCAAAATACAAAAAAAGTGGGCTGCAAATCCCGGCTTGCAGCCGTATCTTAACTTTTCTTTGCAATGTACAACGTTGTGGATAGCCCAACCACAACAATATTGCTTATGTCTTAACTAATGGTTTATATACTGTATTTTGTTGTCGAAATATTCAATATTGAGAAATACCATCCTGCATATCGTTCTGATCTTCACCTGCTTTATTCTGTCAGGTAGGGCTATGGCCAACAATGCGGCTGCGGGTGTAATTACCTATTCATGGCTCAGCGATTCTACCTATAGGGTAGTGTTCAAATTGTATAATGACTGCAAAGGCAACCCCGCACCGGATACGGTTTCTTTGTGTGTGTATAACAGTTGTACCAATTCCGGTTTCAGTACAGTGATGCATAAAGTAGCAGGTAATATTAGGGGTAATACCGTGCCCAATGGGTCTGAAGTACCGGTAGGTTGCACGCCTAAAGAGGCTACGCGCTGTACCAGTGTCTCTTCAGTATTGCCGGGTATTCGCGAATGGTGGTATGCCGATACGGTTACGCTGCCGGCCCGTTGCAATAGTTGGAAATTCAGGGTGGCGCTTAATGCACGTAATACAGCCGCGAATATACAGGCGGGCAATATGCTGGTAGAAACATCTTTCAACAACCTGCTAAGTCTGCAGAACTCTTCGCCCGATTACTCTATGCCGCCTGCGGTATTTGTTTGCCTGAATATGCCATATACGCTCGACCTTAACTTTACTGATGCGGACAATGACTCATTGACCTACGTAGTAATACCCACACAAAAGGCAACTAACCTGAATTGTGGAACAACACCAACCAATATAGGCGTGAAAAATATTAACCCTCCTGTGGATACCGTCAATAATCCTATACAGACAAACCAATCATTTATCCTGGATACCGTTACGGGTCAGATGAAATTTACTACTACATCCACCTACGAACAGACCTTTACATTGCGTGTGAACGAATACCGAAACGGTCAGCTGATAGGCAGTGTAAATACGGATATACAGGTGTATGCTTTCAAATGCGGTGGTATTGTACCTCTGTTGGATAATTCTAAATATAATGCTACGGATACTGTTATAGGTGGTGACCTGTTTATGCCATATGGTGGCGGTTTTTATGCCTGCGTGGGCACACAGGTAGATTATTATTTTTCCATCCAGGCATCAGATAGTACTGCGCAACTGATACTCACTGATAGCATTAAGTCAATATTTCCGAATGCTGCTGTTACTTATTATAAACAAGGTACAGACTCGGTAGGTGTACACATAGGATTATTACCAGGACCTGGAGATGCAGGTCATCATCTAACAACGTTAACTATCACCGATACTGCTTGCCGACCGCCCATTGGCAGGCTGGAATATGCTCGTGTTATGGACATCATAATACTCGACGGGGTATTTGCAGGTCTGGATACAGCGGTATGTGCACATGAACCTGTCAAGCTTCAGCCTCATGGATATAGCTTCCCGTTTGGCACTTTTACATGGCAAATGTTGCCGGGTAGTACAGGCTCCTTATCCTGCAACAATTGCAGGGTAGCATACGGATGGCCTGCACCTACGGCCACTTATGTGCTCACGGCATCTTCGGGCTGGTGCGCCTCAACTTATACCGATACCATCAATGTTTCGCATCTCAGTACGCCTGTTACCTACCCTAAAGTCCAGATCACAGTATCACCGAGCTCAAACATCTGGCAGTGGCTGCAGGCTACCTTTACTGCATTGGTTACCGATTGCAGTAACCCTACCTTCCAATGGATGAAGAATGGTAAAGACATCCCTGGTGCCACCAGCCAATCATACAGTAGTACCAATCTGATAGATAATGACATCATCAGTTGCCGATTTGGCTGTAACGATAGCTGTCCCAACCCGAGAGATACGGTGAGTAATGCTATCAGGATGAATGTAGCCATGTCTGTAAATGGAGTAAGTGAAAATGAAACAGGGATGATGGTCTATCCCAATCCCGCAACAGGTATGGTGACCGTATATGTTCAGCATGCTGGAACCAAAAGAACATCGCTCTTATTGACCGATATTACAGGCAAACTGATTATGACAAAAGAAATAAGCACGGACAGTATCCAACTGGACATCAGCGGACTTACAAAAGGTATGTACCTGCTAACATACAAAGGTGATGTATTCAGTCGGACTGTGAAACTGGTAAAGGAGTAGCCCTTTACCAGTCTGTACCATCATCAGTTTCTGCAAGAAGAATAATATCAATATCACATGCTGAACGCAGGTCAGCGATAAATTTTAATTGTTCCTTGGTGAAATGGACAATGGGTGTTGATTCGTTGGCATCGGTGTAAACGTAAAGAGCAATGGAGAATTCGCTGTAATATTTATCACAGAACTTTTTCAAAATATTCATTTTGGGCTTCAATAGTTCTATCAGTGCATCCAGTTGATATTCTATCGATGGGAATGCATCTTGATAGTCCACCTCGGGTGCTTTTATGATCCAGCCGTTTTCTTTTGCAAGCCTTTTACCTCCGGGTTTGATCGGTTCGTTTTTCGTTCGAATATAAGATGGGGTCAAACCCGTTTCATCGGTAATGGCTTGTGGAGCAAAATCTTCAAACTCCCATATGCCGAATGATACCGCTATTTTGTTTGCTGCCATTTTTAGGTGTTTGTTTATTCGATGAAGTTGTTATCCAGGACTGTTTTCTTGCTACCGGTAATTCCTTTTTCTAAAGCTTGTTATCCAATCCAGGTCTTTTTTATCCGAAACTATATAGGTTTCCATATGTGTCAGGTCGCTGATATATGCAGATGCTTTGGCTTTCCTGGAAAACATACCCCATCGCTCAGCAACCCCTCCGATCAGTACCCTGTGTTGGCCTTTGGTGTTTGAAAATGCTATCACACAAAAGAGGTTGTACATGCCTTCCTTGGTTTGAAAGTGTCTTCTTTTTTGTGCTCTGCCTAATATCTTTGCCAATGCTTTTTGGTCTTCAGTAGTTACGGTTTTTCGGTTTGTGTTTTTATTGTTCAACTCGTCAAAATGGGTGTAAGCACTAGCTGTAGTGTACCCACGCTGCAAAGTGTCTGCATAAACAAACATGCTATCAATACCTATGGGTATTTGAGCATTAGCTGCAAAACAGACTGTCAAACTTAACAAAAGAAGAAATACGTATTTCATAGGAATGTAGAGGATTAAGTAAAAGGCGAATGTACACGTTTTTTTATATTTTCAGGAGGACAATACTTTTACTGAGTAGTAAATTATTCGCTTGGTAATAATGTTAATATTATGTATATTTGCTCGTAATTGTAAAACATCACAAAGCTCTTTGACATAAACCATATCAATGGAAAATAGTACATATAAAAGCTCTTTTCACGGTCAGAATTATTTTTCTCAGCGAAATTCCGGAAACATTCAGAAACAAAAAACTATAACGAATTGACTTTTAATATGTTAAAATGCCAATACTGCCCCGGGGTACGGTAGTTTGGAAACAAAATGGGAACAATCCGGTCAGTCAGGAAACAAAAGGCAGGGAAAATCCCCGTTTTTCACAACAAAACACAACAACCTGGATAGCTCCCCTCCTGTTTTTAGGAGGGGATACTAGCGAACACCTCAACGGAGTGTGAGCTAATCGGGGTGGTTGACTCGCGAAACACAACAACTGAACCTTTGGTGAACTCGTTGTGACCATTGAAAAGACAACAAAACACAACAACTGAACCTTTGGTGAACTCGTTGTGACCATTGAAAAGACAACAAAACACAACAACTGAACCTTTGGTGAACTCGTTGTGACCATTGAAAAGACAACAAAACACAACAACTGAACCTTTGGTGAACTCGTTGTGACCATTGAAAAGACAACAAAACACAACAATCCTGTTTATCCTGTAAATCAGGCAAATCCTGATACAGACCGTTATTGCCATATTGCTGTATTCTATATATTATACCTGTCATATTTCGGTCATTAAGCCTTAACTTTGCGTAGCTTAAAAGAATAAAGTATAGGTATGAAAAAGTCGCATATTGTATTGATGGTGCTGGTTGCCGCTGCGGTAACAATAATTGTGAGCATGTTCGGGGATTTCAGTACGTATGAAACATTTGCCTCAGCTTCGAAAGACCAGGGTAAAAAATACCACGTGATAGGCGAGCTAGCCAAAGGCCATGCCATGAGTTACGACCCTGTAAAAGACCCTAACCATTTCAGCTTTTACGTACAGGACAAGAACGGTAGGGTGAACCAGGTAGTGTTCAACGGTGCCAAACCTACTGACATTGAGAAAAGCGAGCAGATAGTGATGACAGGTTATATGCAGGGTGAAGTATTTCACTGCTCCAAGATACAAATGAAGTGCCCGTCGAAATATGAGAACGACCAGGTGGCAGTAGCCAACCAGATGTAAGCCTGATAAATTGACGGCAATTAATTTTTATTGACTTTTTGAACATTCAATGGATACTCAATATATAGGAGAACATCTCGGACCCGGGCAACTGGGTCATTTTTTTGTGATAGCCTCTTTTGTGATGGCACTGTTCAGCGGCTTCAGCTATTACCGCGCTGCCCTGACTGAACATACCGATCAACAAGGGAGTATGGCATGGCTCCGCATGGGCCGCAATGGCTTTGTGCTGCACGCCGCGGCTGTCATGGGGGTATTTTTTACGCTGTTCTACATCATTACCAATCACCTGTTCGAGTATCATTATGCATGGAAACACTCCGACCTAAGCCTTTCATCCAAATACCTGTTATCCTGCTTCTGGGAAGGGCAGGAGGGTAGTTTCCTGCTCTGGTCGTTTTGGCACAGTGTGCTGGGCATCATCGTTATGCTGACGGCTAAGAAAATGGAAAGCCGTGTGATGACCATCATTGCCGTAGTGCAGGTGGCATTGGCTACTATGTTGTTGGGCTATTATTTCGGTAATGACATCAGTATCGGTTCTTCTCCTTTCATTTTGCTGAGGGACAAAATGGTGGGCGCACCAATATTCGCGCAGCCCAACTACCTGCAGGACTACATTACAGACGGAAACGGACTGAACATACTGCTGCAGAATTACTGGATGGTCATTCACCCGCCGATACTGTTCCTGGGCTTTTCATCTACGCTCATACCATTTGCCTATACCATAGCTGCGCTGTGGAAAGGTGGCGATTACAAAGAATGGATAAAACCCACTTGGGTGTGGAGCCTTTTTGCTGGTGCAGTATTGGGTACAGGTATCATGATGGGTGGCGCATGGGCCTACGAATCGCTGACGTTTGGCGGCTACTGGGCATGGGATCCGGTAGAGAATGCTTCGCTTGTGCCATGGTTAACGTTAGTAGCGGGTTTGCATACGCTTATCGTATATAAAGTAACCGGCCGGTCGTTCATTATGACGGCTATCATGTTCATCCTTACTTATGCGCTGATATGGTATTCTACCTTCCTGACACGTACGGGTGTACTGGGTGATACGTCAGTACATGCTTTCACCGGCGAGGGGGCGTCGCTCTACTGGCACTTGCTGATTGTAATAGCTGTGATAATGGCCATATCTATATGGGCTTTGGCAAGAAAATGGAAGAGTCTGCCCAGGGTAAAGTCAGAAGAAAAGGTGAACAGTCGTGAGTTCTGGATGTTCATAGGGTCTTTTGTACTGTTCCTGAGCGCTTTGCAGATAATAATCAGTACTTCTATACCTGTATGGTCGCCATTGGCAAAGCTCATTACAGGCAAAGACGTAGCTCCCCCTGTTGATCCCGTAGCTCACTATAATGGTATACAGGTGTGGGTAGCCATTGTCATCTCATTGCTGTCGGCATCGGTACTGTACCTCAAGTTCAATAAGAGCGATAACAAAACCTTCTGGAAGCGTATAGCCATTGTTTCTGCCATAGCATTGGTAATGTCCTTGCTTATTGGCTACTATCAGCAGATAACTACTCCGCAATATGCGGTGATGTTGTTTGCCTGCAGCTTTACAGTCGTGGGTATGCTCAACTACGCGATATCAATACAGAAGGGAAAGCTCATGAAGCTGGGACCGTCAGTATCACACCTGGGTTTTGGTCTGGCACTGTTGGGCATACTGCTTTCGTCATATAAAAAAGAAGTGATATCATATAATACAACAGGTATCATCATACCATATAGTGATGACAAGATGGAGAACATCAGGCAGAGTATGGAGAACGTTGTATTGTATAAGGATATAGCTGTGCCGATGGGGGAATATGATGTTACCTATTTAGGTGATTCAACATCCGAAACAGACCCACGTACTTTCTATAAAGTACAATACGAAAAGCGTGATACGGCAACGGGAAAAGTGGTTGAATCGTTTGTGTTGCATCCGGACGCATTCGTGAACCCTAAAGGGCAGCAAGGTGGTATGAGCGCCAACCCGGACTCTAAACATTACCTGTCTAAAGACATATTCACTTATGTTACTTCGGTTATTGATCCGGCAAAAAGAACAGATAGTAATGCTTATAAGTCGCACAAGGTAAGGATAGGTGACACTATCTTCATCAACAGGGGATACCTGATATTTGACGGTTTCAATACGAACGTTGATAATGAAAATTATATCCCGGAAAAGGGTGATATAGCCGTAGCTGCTAGGATAACCCTTAAAGACCTGAATGGTGCCGGTCAACAAGTTGCGCCCGTTTATTACATCAGGAACAACTTTCAGCATTATATTGAAGATACCCTGGCTGAACGCCGCACCTATGTACGCCTGTCTAAGATAGTGCCAGAAGAGAATGCAGCAGAGATTATGGTTCGCCAACCCGAAGAAGACTATATAGTCATGAAGGCTCTGCTCTTCCCATATATAAACGTACTGTGGCTGGGGGTAATAGTGATGGTTGTTGGTTTCCTGCTAAGTATGTTGAACAGAATAACCAAGAAGGCTTAATTAATAAGACAGCCGAAAATACACACCGCATCCTTCTAAAACCATATTATATTGTTTGAGAAGGGTCATTTGCACAGGTCTGAAGGGTCTATTCTTGACCCTATATATAGTTCATAATCATGTAGTGATTATTATCCTCGGTTAAGGTGGGGGAACCATTGGCCGCGAGTATTAATGACCGTAAAAAAAGAACCCGCTCATTGAGCGGGTTCAGTAAAATTATTTGAGTAAATATTATCTGTTCCAGATAGAAGGTTCACCACCATTCACACCGAAATCGTCAGTCTTACCTTCAGGATTGGTTACTTTGTAACGTACGGTCAGCTGTCCGTTATCAGGGTAAAAGCCATCCCAAACCAGGTAGCCGGTACCTTCTATAATATAGTTACCTACATTTTGCTGAGGGATGAACAATGTATCGCCTTTAACACGAACACTGATATCATGACCAGGGAAGCGATTGTAGAAATTAGAAATGGTCATATCCGTAGCGCCAACACCATTTACGAATGTTATCTCGTATTGAGCGGGATTGGTTACCGTACCATTCTCAAATACGGTCCAGACACCTTCGTATTTGTCCCTGGTTACCACTTCGCAATGCGTACCTTCATAACCGGAAGGGCAGATACACTCACCATCGGCACAAGTACCGCCATAAGCACAAACTATGGCTTTGCACGGGTCGGGGTCACAAGAACTGAATGTTATTGTAGCAAAAACGGCCATAGTACCTACCGCCGACAGAATGATTGATTTTAAACGGGCTTTCATTAGCACATTAAGTTTTAACGAGCTTAAAGATAATCGAAACTATTTTAAAAAACAACAGACGCCCGATTTTGTAAAGCACCTGTAATTAAACAGGTTACGGATCGTCTGAACCGTGAATATATAATAATAAACAGTAACAGTGAAAGTTTTGGCTGGATTATCTTTCTACAGCCTTGATATATTTCAAAATACCTTTATAGATAGCCATGGCTATTTCTGTTTGTCCCTGTGGCGAATTCATGTATTTTTCCTCCTCTACATTGTTGATAAAGCCGCATTCTACAAGTACCCCCGGCATTACACAGCCTGCAAGTACTTCCAGGCTTTTTTGTTTTACGCCCCTGTTCAGCCTGCCCTGAGAGGAAAATTCGTCAAGTATATAGTTGCCTATATCTACGCTGGTTCTTAAAAAGGCCTCAGAGTATTGGGCAATAATTATGGCTGTCATAGGGTCTTTTTCATCCAGTAATCCGTCTTCTTCTGTAATATTCTCGCTGTATTCGCCTATTGATTCTTCTTTTTGAGATACCCTGGTAAGTCCTAACACAAGGACCTCAGTACCATTGGCATCGGTTGTTTTATCATATACGGTTCTGTACTTACCACCCGATTTGATGCGCCTGCGTTTAGGAGGGGTTGAGTTAATATGTACAGAAACAAATAGGTTGGCCTTTGCACGATTAGCTATTTCATGGCGTTCTGCCCAATGTACGTCAACATCGGTAGTACGGGTAAATATTACCTCACGGTCTTTGAGGTTTTTCCTGATGATCTCTCCCAACTTCAGTGATATAGCCAGTGCCAGGTCTTTTTCCTTAGTAAAATGACCTATTGCACCGGGTTTGTCTCCGCCGTGTCCGGGGTCGATAACTATCTTGGCTACCTTTCGCTCCTGGGTATAGCCCTGACGGGCTGAACAACATATAATGAGTAATAATGCTAAGAATCTTAAAGGCATAGTAAAATGCAAAATGTTAAATATACAAATCCATAAACTTTAGTATCCAAATAACTATACTATTTTTGTGGGCGTTGATGAACCTGAGTCATAAAATCCCGTCAAAGGTACGAAGCAATCACTGCCTGTATGCGCTATTGGCGGTGATTTTTATATTTGCCTTAACACCCGCCGTAAAAGCGCAGGAGGAACCCCTGCGTATTAATACTATAGAGGCAGACACGCTTGCAGATAGTATAAGGCTAAAAGACAGCCTGCTTACAGTCAAGGATACTTTATTAAATGATAGTCTCAGGAATACAGATTCCACAGACAGCACAAAACATATGAGCCTTGAGGAAAGGCTGGGCATTAAAATATCGCCGGATGCTATCACTTCAGAGATCAAGTCTGAGGCCTCAGATTCAGCCGTGCTGGATATGCGCAATAATATCTTTATCCTATATGGCAAGGCAAAAGTGACCAACGAGGATATGGAACTGAATGCAGGCAAGATCATATATGACCAGGGTAATAACCTGGTAACAGCAGCTCCTTTGTCGGATACGGCTATCAAGTTGAAGGACAGGCCCAATTTCTCGCAGGGACAAGAGAAGTTTACCTATGACAGTCTGCAGTATAACTTCAAGAGTAAACGAGCTATAGTGCGCAACCCGCGAACGCAGTATGGTGAGGGGTATGTATACAGCGAACAGGTAAAGCGTAACCCTGATCAGTCAATATATGGTTATCGCAACCTGTATACTACCTGCGCCCTGGATACCCCGCATTTTGGCATAAAAGCGCAAAAAATAAAAGTGATACCCGGAAGGGTAGTCGCATCAGGGCCTGCCAATATTATGGTTGAACAGGTGCCTACGCCACTATTCCTTCCGTTTGGACTTTTCCCCGTAACAAAAGGTCAGCGATCAGGTTTCTTATTGCCTACTTATTCAATAGATAACGACAGGGGGGTAGGTTTGCTGAATGGCGGGTACTATTTTAACCTGGGGCAACACCTGGACCTCGAATCACGGGTTAATATTTACTCAAAAGGCAGCTGGCTGACCACCGGACGGGCCAATTATGCCAAGCGTTATAAGTATAAAGGCGGATTAGCAATATCATATGCGTATAATAAGACCGGCGAAGATTTTGAACCTGATGCATCTATCTCCAAAGATTTCAACGTTCAGTGGCAGCACGCTACAGACCCGAAAGCAAGGCCCGGAACACAGTTCAGTGCCTCTGTAAATGCCGGTACATCATCATTCAACGCCAATAATACTTATGATGCACAACAGATACTGAACAACCAGTACCAGTCGAACATTACTTATTCGAAAAACTGGGCTAACAAACCATATACGTTGTCTGTTGGTGCACGACACAGCCAGACGGCATCCACGGGAAGTGTATCTGTGACCCTGCCTGAAATATCGTTTTATGTAGCTCAGTTCAATCCTTTCCAGCCTAAGAATAGCCTGGGTACAAAGTGGTATGAAAAAATAACTACCAGCTACACTTTTACAGGGCAGAATCAGCTAATGTTTACCGACAGTCTGTTTCAACTCAGTAAGTTGAGTATGTCTGACTTTAATAATGCTATGAAGCATACTATACCGATAAGTGCTTCCTACAACCTATTCCGTTTTGTGAACCTTACTGTTGGAGGTACCTACAATGAGTACTGGCTGACGAAACAGACCTTTAAGTCTTATGACTATACAGGCGATACGGTTGCTGAAGATATAAATCGTGGGTTCTATACCGCTCGTGATTTCAATGCTAGTATTGCCGCAAATACCAGGATATATGGGCTGAAGATGTTTAAAAGGGGAAAACTGATGGGTATCAGGCATATGATGACACCGGAAGTGTCTTTGAATTATACTCCTGATTTCGCTAAATCGCCTTACCATTTTGGCTACGAAACCATAACAGAGAAAAACGGGCGACCTACTTATGTTTCTCCCTACGAAGGTTCATTGCAAGGAGCACCTTCACAATTGGGCCGTTTCAGAAGCGTGATCGGTTTTAAACTGAATAACAACTTACAGATCAAAGTACGCTCCAACAGCGACACTAACGGTTATAAGAACATCAGGCTGATAGACAACTTTATCATCAATACCGGGTACGACATTGCAGCTGATTCGCAAAACTGGCAGGATATACAGGTGAGTTTCAGTACTATGTTCTTTAACATCATCAACGTAAATGCTAATGCATCATACGATCCATACGCATTTGATTATGAAACCGGGAAGAAGACCAACCAGACCATGTGGAACAGGGGGACGGGTATTGCCAGGTTCAAGCAGGCTAATATCTCTATGGGAGCACAGTTGAAACCACAGAAACGCCAGGACAACAACCCCAAGAGGAATACAGAAGAGTACCAGCTCCTGACACAATATGGTATCGACGATGTTTATTATGACTTTAACGTGCCCTGGAATATGGGGCTGAGTTATACGCTCGGAATAGCAAAGAACTACCTGCCTACATCTAAAAAAGATACTGTACAGATAAGTACGCATAATGTAAGTATCAATGGAGATGTGAACCTCACTTCCAGGTGGAAAATAACTGCCAGTACCAGTTATAACTTTGTACAAAAGAAACTACAACTCTCACAGATCAACCTGGTGCGCGACCTGCATTGCTGGGAAATGATACTTACAGCTGTGCCTTTCGGAGACAGGAAATTCTACAACTTTACCCTGCATGTAAAAGCAACAGTACTTCAGGACCTGAAACTGCTCAGACGGCGGGTTTATTGATCTGTATGCTTCCTCAAAGAATCATTTACAACCTGTATCCACATTTGCATGCCTTTATTGGACCAATGTGTGTCACCCGGACGAAAAATATTTTCGTGATTTTGTTTGTATTCAGAATAGATGTCAATGCACTTCATGCGTAGCGATGGGTCAGACTGCAGCCGTGGTATGAGCATATTATATCCATGTGGCTCAAGAATTGTTACCGGGTTGGGAATTGCTGCCAGGTACACTTCGTCAAAGCCTTCTGAACGGTAATGGTCGTAAATGGTGTTAAGGTTGTTGATAATAATACTATACTCATCATCTTTTAAATGATATCGTGCGCTCATTATATTATCTTCTGAAACAGACTCTTTGATAAACAGCTGATCTCCGGATTCTGATATAACAACGTCTCCAGATGCCCGTTTGAACAGGTAATAATTAAGTGATGCTTTTGCCTGCCTTGGCGCGCTAAGAAAATTATAATCAAACAGGTGGTATTCGATATTCTGATTGATAGTTTCGCTAAAACAGTTCTCTACATAAAAATTCCATTTTATGTTAAACAGCATCTTAAGCCCAAAATGAAAGATGCGTTCTATGTCATTAAAGAGGGAAGGTGTCTTAAAACCTTTAACTATATGCTCTTCTTCCATTTCTTTTGGTCCTGATGCCGAGTCATATACCTGTTTGAAAAGATCTAACCCAAGAAAATATATTGCAAGGTATCTCTCTGTGGTCTCAATAATTAGGATGTTTTTCTTTGAAGTGTCTAGCCTGTATTTGATGATGTCACTGTATCTCCACCCAAAGGTATAATTGTCTACACATGCGAAAGCAGTGTCTGGAATTTTGAAAGTATAGCTGTCGCCATACAGATATAAATCGGTTTGAGGCTGCTCTTTGCAAACTGCCTTAGTAAACATATAATCACGTTCGCTATGGAATTTGTGTATGTAATCCAGGTAAGCCATGTTTACTAGATCTCCTTTTTCTCTACTACTGTGTACGCCCCACCATGCATCCGACTCGTTACGAATATCCGATATCTTGCGCATCATTGTCTCCGAAGTAGATATGTAGAGTATACCCATTCCGGCCAGTATCAACATGTATGAAGCGACTTTCTTCAGCATAGATCAGAATTGGAAATAGATGAACTGGTTTTCACTGAATACACCGAAAAAGTAGAGTATAATTATCATACTGCTTACATAAAATATATACTTGTTTTTTGATGTAATAAAATGTGCGGGCCACTTATACTCACGCCATAGCATGGTGCCGATAAGCAGGAACGAGAATATCAATTCTGCCCAACTCATACCCATATCATTACTGCCATGTCTGAAACTGAATATCCCCTTGATATATGCCCATGCGTGTGCTATGTTCTCAGCCCTGAAAAATATCCAGAGTAGTGTTACAGCAAGGAAGGTGAAAATAATATTCAGAACCACCGCTGCATTGTTGATCTTAGTGGATTCACGTTCCATTTTTTTCCCGGGGACAAATGTGGCCAGTACACCATGAAGGAAACCCCATATACCAAAGGTCCAGTTGGCACCATGCCAAAAGCCACTCAAAAAGAAAACGGTGAATACATTAAACTTGCGACGTGCTTCACCTTTGCGGTTACCTCCCAAAGGGATATAAACATAATCCCGAAACCAGCTGGAAAGTGATATATGCCAACGGCTCCAGAAGCTGCTGATATTCTGTGACAGGTATGGCTGCTTGAAATTCTCCATTAGCTTTATGTTCATCACCTTTGCCGCGCCGATACCAATATCTGAATAACCTGAAAAGTCGCAATATATCTGGAAGGAATATAGTATCGCTCCGATGCACAACGTAAATGAAGACATCTGCCCGTCATGCGCGTAAATATGATCAACAGCCATGGCCAGCCTGTCGGCAATAACTACCTTCTTGAAATACCCCCATAACATACGGGATATCCCTTCCCGGACATTATTTTTAGTGTAGGGTTGAAAATTGTTGAGTTGGTGCAAAATGTTCTGTGGCCGTTCAATAGGACCGGCTACTAACTGCGGATAGAACATGACATATAGCGCATAGGTGGGGAAATTTCGTTCTGCCTTCTGTTTGCCCCAATACACCTCTATGGTATAGCTCATAGCCTGAAAGGTGTGGAATGACAAACCAATGGGCAGAATGATATTAATGAAAGGTATTTCCCGCCCTGTGTCGAAAAGTTGCAGAGCCGTGTTAATGTTGTCGACCAGGAAGTTGAAATATTTATAAAAAATCAATATACCTGCATTTGCCACGATGCTGGCAACCAGCCAGGCCTTTTTTGTTTTGCCGGTGGTTCGTTCTATTAAGATCCCAGCTATGTAGTCTATAATAATGGTAAAGCCCAGTATGAGTATATACTGGTATACGAAAGACATATAGAAATAACAGCTACTTAATAGCAATAACATCACCCTGGCTTTCTGGCTTTTCAGCCTGAAAAACAGCAGTGTGACCACCATGAAAAAAATAAGGAACTGTAAAGAGTTGAACAACATAGCTGTTAGCCTGTATTTTGCTGCCCTGCAAATATGATAAAATATACTGATTATGGTATGATGCCGTATTTGACTATTTTTGTGCTTCGTTTATCAAAATCGCATATAAACTAAATATATGGCTATAATAGATTTAGTAATGCCCAAGATGGGTGAAAGTATTACGGAAGCTACTGTTTTGAAATGGCACAAACAGCCTGGCGACCATGTGAGTATGGATGAGACCGTGTTGGAGATAGCTACTGACAAGGTGGATAGTGAAGTGCCTTCAACGGCAGAAGGTGTGATTAAAGAGATCCTTTTTAACGTGGACGATGTGGTACCTGTTGGTACAGTTATAGCCAGGATAGAAAGTGGTGCAACCGCTTCTGCTCAGCCATCGTCACAGGCGCCGCCGGAGCCATCGCCGGCACCAACGCCTGCTCCTGCAGCACCACAACCACAGGCACCCCCTGCGCCAACAGCTGCAGCAGTAGCGTCAACAGGCGGCAACAGGTTCTACTCACCACTGGTTCTGAACATTGCTAATAAGGAAGGCATCAGCATGGCCGAACTGGAAAATATTCCGGGCACCGGCGCTGAAGGCCGCGTGTCTAAAAAAGATATACTGGCTTATGTAGCCAATCGGAAAAATGGTGCGCCTGCCGCTACACCTGTACCGCAGGCAGCTCCTGCATCCCAACCTGTTGCGGCACCCGTACAACAAGCTGCAGCAGCTCCGGCAGCACCAGCGCCGCAGGCTGAAGTCAATTATGGCGGTAATGTCGAGATAATTGAAATGGACCGTATGCGCAAGCTGATAGCTGAGCACATGGTACGTAGTAAAGCCACTTCGGCACACGTGACCAGCTTTACGGAGGCTGACGTGACAAATATTGTTCATTGGCGTAATAAGGTGAAAGGCGAGTTCCAGAAGAAATACAATGAGAAGATCACTTTCACACCGATATTTATCGAGGCTATCGTGAATTGCATCCGTAAGTTCCCGATGATCAATGCAAGTGTTGACGGCAACAGGATCATTATCAAGAAGGATATTAATATAGGTATGGCTGCGGCATTGCCAAGCGGCAACCTGATAGTTCCGGTGATCAAGAACGCTGATACTAAGAATATGTTAGGGCTTACCCGTGATGTAAACAGCCTGGCCAATGCAGCCCGTGCTAACAAACTGAAAGCTGACGATACACAAGGCGGTACGTTCACACTTACAAACGTGGGCACCTTCGGCAGCCTGATGGGTACACCTGTGATCAACCAGCCGCAGGTTGCTATACTGGCGGTAGGTACTATCAAGAAGCGCCCTATGGTTTTGGAAACTGAACAAGGCGACGTGATAGCTATCCGTCATATGATGTACCTGAGTATGAGTTATGACCACAGGATAGTGGATGGTTCGCTGGGTGCAAGCTTCCTGACTGCTGTAGCTAACGAGTTGGAAGCATTTGATGTGAACAGGGAAGTCTGATAAGAAAATAAATACAATTCATAACACCTGCAGGTTTTTGGCTTGCAGGTGTTTTATTTTATATGTCTGCTTCAACCCGTATTTCCCCGTTTCGGTATTTCAGTTCGCGTATGAAGCCTGCTGTGTTCTGGGGAGATACTATAACATAATCGCCGGAGCGTGTAAGTATCATCAACCTATTTACTGAAAGAGAAGCAGCTTTTTCAAAACCTTCTGCCTCTTTTATCTTTGTAATAGACGCAATGTCAAGTGTTGTGTTGAAAAAAGGTTTGAATGAAACTGTCAGCTTGTGCCTGCTGATAGTGTACTGTATAGAGAAGTAACAGAAAGCAATGGCCATCCATAAAAGCCCGAGTATGGTCAAACCAATGGCTGGAGTGTCTGTGTTAAAAGCACCTACATACAAGATAGCAGACACCACAAATAATATAGCCAGTGCGCCGATGTCTATTCTTGACCTGTAGGTTATTGTATCCATATTAATCTGATTTGACCGGGAGTTTTTTGCTCAGCAATGCCAAGTATAAGTAGCCTATTATCCCGGCCGCCAACGACGCGCCGATGATCGCCACCTTGGCAGTTATCTGTATCTCAGGTATTATAAAGGCAAGTGTTGACATGAATATGGATATAGTAAAACCCACTCCAGCTATCATGCCCATACCCAATACCTCTTTCCATATCATTTTGTCGGGTAGCGAGGCGATACCTGCTTTCACTGCAAGCCAGCTGAACAGGAAGATGCCTAAAGGTTTTCCTATAACCAGCCCGGTGAAAATGCCGTGGTGAACCGTTGACGTAAATATAGAACCATAACTCTCTGGCAAAACAATAGCAGTGTTGGCCATAGCAAAAATAGGCAGTATGATAAAGTTCACCGGGTCGTGCATACTATGTACCAGGTCTTCTATTTTATGCATGGGTATGGTAAAGGCCAGCATTACCCCGGCAATGGTAGCATGTACACCCGAGTTGAATATCATGTACCAAAGGAAAAAGCCCAGTAGCATATATATATAATGTCGCTTTACTTTCAGCAGGTTGAGCATAGATAATACAAACAACAGACCGCCACCCATGAACAGGTAGGTCCAGTTGATCTCTTCGGCGTAAAAAATAGCTATGGTAAGAATACCGCCGAGGTCGTCAATGATAGCCAACGCCATAAGAAATACTCTCAGCGAGAAAGAAGCCCTGCCACCCAGCATGGATAATACACCCAATGAAAATGCGATATCGGTAGCCATAGGTATACCCCATCCGCGACTGTATATCGGGTTGTGCCCGTTCCATACCAAGTATATTATGGCCGGCATGGCCATGCCGCCAATAGCTGCGATAATAGGAAGCATTGACTTTTTTACAGAGGACAATTCACCGACCAGCAGTTCGCGCTTAATTTCAACACCAACCAGCAGAAAGAAGAATGCCATCAGAAAATCGTTGACCATGTGCAGGGGAGTATGAGGAACGTGCACATTCGGTGCAGGCATGGAGAGTTCTGTATTCCAGAAAGCAATATATTGTTCTCCCCAGGAGGTGTTACTGATAATTAAAGAAACAACGGTACAGCAAATAAGGGTGATGCCAACGGCACGACTGTCATTAAAAAACTCTTTAATCGGGGAAACTATTTTTTCTTTTAAAAATTTCCTGCCCGCTGTTTTATTTGCCATACGCGCAAAAGTACGTAATCGAAATGTATAACTAAATATCTACGTATAGCTGAAACCTATTTGTATAAGGGTTATTAGCCATAGGATGTATTTATAACTTATTGGTTTTGAGGAACAGTTGTTGAAGTATTAATATAAGATAACAAAAAGAAGGGTTTTTTATAATCAAAATACTACATCAAATAATTGTTTTTTGGCATTATCTTAAGATATGAAAAAGTATTGAGAAAAATGACATGGTTTTGAAAGAATATCCTGAAAAGCCCTTAAAATGGGCGTTTTTTTTTGAACCCCCATTCTGTAATTGTTTTCAAACAAACAAGCGGATTTGGATTTGTTTTTTCAACAAAATGTTAGCAATTTCGTCCTCCTGCTTCATATTTGTATTGAGAGTGATGATTGTCGCTCAGGGGGATTTGAATTAGCAGTACAGGACTTCAAAACACAGGAATAAGAATGGGAGGAAAATCTGCCGTGTTAAAAAAAATAACAACAGGTAGTAACTCCGACCCTGTAATTTTGAGTAAAAAAATTGGATAATACTTAGGTTGAACTGGTTGCCTTAAATTAATATGAACAAAGACATTTACAATTCCTATTCAGATAACATGTCGCAAAACGAAGCTGAAGCCGTTTGGAGTAGCTGCGTAGAGATCATAAAGGATAATGTAAACTGGCGAACATTTCAGACCTGGTTCGAACCGATCAAGGCGGTTTCCTTACAAAGCAATGTTTTAACACTCCAGGTACCCAGCCAGTTCTTTTATGAGTGGCTGGAGGAACATTATGTTGAGCTGTTGGGAAAAACCATTAAGCGTATTTTAGGTAAGGAAGGCAGGCTTGAGTACCGTATCGTAATGGATGGCGGCGGTAACCAACGTAACCAGGCCTCTGTAAATATGCCGGGTGGTATACGTAACAATCCGGGCAGAGATAATAATTATGTAGACATGCCACTGAAGTGGGATGATCCTAATAATATCAAGACACCGTATGCAATTCCCGGATTGAAGCGCATGCAGGTTGATCCACAGTTGAACAGCAACTATGTGTTTGACAACTACGTGGAAGGTGATTGCAACAGGGTGGCGCGTAGCGCGGGGATGCACGTGGCTCAGAAACCGGGAGCTACCTCTTTTAACCCGCTGGTAATATTTGGCGGAGTAGGCTGGGGTAAAACTCACCTGGTACAGGCAATTGGCAATGAGGTGCGCCGCCTGCATCCGAACAAGACCGTATTATACGTAAGTGCGGAAAAGTTCATTAACCAGTTTATAGACCACTCTAAGAATAACGAGATCAATGACTTTATCAATTTCTATCAACTGATAGATGTATTGATACTGGATGACATTCACTTGTTCATTCCGGCTGCTAAAACACAGGATGTGTTTTTTGCCATATTCAATCACCTTCACCAGAGCGGTAAGCAGATCATTCTGACCAGTGATACACCGCCCAAAGACCTGGAAGGTATGCAGGAGCGGTTGCTTAGTCGTTTCCGTTGGGGGCTGAATGCGGATATTCAACCGCCTGATTTTGAAACTCGCCAGGCAATTCTGGAGATGAAGATGCGTCATGAAGGTCTGGAAATGCCGGAAGACGTGGTGAAGTATGTAGCTTACAATGTACAAAGTAACGTGCGTGAGTTGGAAGGTGCAATGATCGCTCTGTTTGCACAGGCTACACTTAATAAAAAAGATATTGACCTGGAACTGGCCAAGAGGGTAATGAAGAATTTCGTTAAGACCTCAGCCCGTGAGATAACTATTGAGAATATCCAGAAAATGGTTTGCGACTATTTCAGTCTGCCGTACGACAAGCTATTGGTAAAAACACGCAAGCGCGAAGTTGTACAAGCCCGGCAGATAACCATGTACCTGGCCAAGAAATTCACCAAGAGTTCATTGAAAAATATCGGTGAACACTTTGGGGGCTTTGACCATACTACGGTGATACACTCCTGCCAGACGGTTGAAAATCTGATGGATACTGATACTGAGTATAAAGAGAGTGTGTTGGAGCTACAGCAAAAAGTACAGCTGGCAAGTATATAATCCAATTAACTAATAAAATAGAAGCTCCCTTTGTGATACATAGGGGGCTTTTTTATAACTTGTAAGGGGATAATTCAAACAAACCATTATTATGCTTGATCTTACAGGGAAAGAAATTCTATCGGAATTCGGCAAAGGAATTGGCATGCCGGGTTCTGGTTGTGTAGCTGCCCTTGCCGCTCTTTCGGGAACGCAATTGCTCATATCTGTTTGTAAACTTACGACCTCCAAAGAGAGGTATAGCCTAGTATATGCCGAAATACAGGATATCCGGAAGCAGCTGGAAGCTGTTTGTGTACCTGCACTGGAAGATGTTTTTCAAGCTGACGAGGCTGCCGTGAAAAATATGTTGCGTAACAGGATACTGAGAGATAAAGAAACGGACCTTGTAAAAAAACAGGAGTATAAACAACTGGCACTGGATGGGTTGGAAACTGCAACAGAAACAATGATGAATCTCTGCGATGTCTGCCTGGATATAATACCCATGGCACTACAGGTATATAAGGTAGGACTGAGGTCGGCACAGGGAGATACAGCTGTTGCCATAAGCACATTACTTTCGGCAGCATCTTCAGGGTTATATACATCCCTTATTAATATAAAGTTGGCTAAAGGTGCTGCCTGGACAATAGCCAAACGTTCCGACCTTGAAAAGTATTTCGGCCGGCTGCATGAATACCAATACATACATAGTGGCAGACTGGCAACTATGTATAACAATATATAGCCTTACTAAGCCATCACATACCGCGGAATATTATGCGGTAGCCTGGTAAGTAATTCATAATTCAACTGGTTGGTCATTTCTCCAAACGAAGCTACACTCACCTCCCTGTCGTTTTGTTTACCTATCAGTACTACAGGGTCGTTGTACTGAACTTTGTCTACCTGGCTGATATCAACAGCAATACAGTTCATATTTACAATGCCGATTACAGGCAGACGATAGCCGTTTATCAGTACCCGCCCGGAGTTGCTCAGGCTTCGCGCAAAGCCATGAGCATAACCAACAGGTATAACGGCTACTTTCATATCCTGTTCTGCAAGGTAAGTATATCCATACCCAACAAACGAGCCTTTTGGCACATGTTTGATACTCATGACCCTGCTTTCCCAGTGTATGACTCTTTTTAATGGAGAGCTCCCGTTCATCAATTGCTGATCGCTCATATACGCTACCATCATCTCTGGGCTGGGCCAGAATCCGTATTGCAATATGCCAATACGCAGCATATCATACCTCATGTCCGGATAACGGATAGACGCGGCTGAGCAACAGGTATGTACCATTTCCGGTGGCATACTACAAGAGTTGAACAGCTTAAGTATTTTTTTGAAAATGATCTTTTGTTGTTTCAGCCTTACATAATTGCTGATGTGTTCTGCTCCGGCAAAGTGCATACACAATCCCCTGAATCTTAATTGGTCTTTGTGTTTTTTTAGTATTTCTATAACTCCCGGCATTTGCTCAATGTCAAAACCTGTGCGATACATACCGGTTTCGGCTTCTATATGTATAATGGCTCTCTTGTTAAGCCGTTTTGCTTCTGCGATGGCCAGGTTCATCCGGTACATATCAAAAACATAAAACTCAATATCGTGCTCTATCGCCCATACTATGTCTTTGTCTTCCATCGATCCCATGATCATGATAGTGCTACTTGTACTTGCTACACTATGAACACTATATGCTTCGCTGGCATTGAAAACGGAGAAATGATTAACACCACATTCTTCTGCCAGTGGTATATAGGTTTCTATCCCATGGCCGTACGCATTGCCTTTTACTACCGCACTTATTTTCTGGTCTTCACCAAAATAGGACCTCATAAAGTCCCAATTGTTCTGCATCGCTTCTTTGTCCAGTATTATTTTCGATGAAGATGTCATTATCCTTGTGCTTTTTGCTGTATGGTAATAAACATGTTGATAGCATTTCCCAATATCTCGTCGGGGAAGTTGTAAGCAGGGTGGTGTAGTGGTTTGCAATTCTCGCCGGAACCTATACCAAACATAGCACCCTTTATTCTGTTGGTGAACAGCCCGAAGTCTTCACCCCACCTGAATGGCTCGTCTTTATCGTGATAATTAAGTCCCAGCTCTTTTGCACTCGCCTGTATGATATTAACAGCCTCAGGCGCATTCTTGTTCGATTCAAAAGATTCTTTTTCTTCAAACCGTACTTCCAGTTCTTCTTCCTTAGCCAGTTTTTCCGCTGTTTTCTTTACTTCACCAAGCGTAGCCTGCAGTCGGTCGTTATTATCAGCGCGAATTGTGAGGTGAACGGAACCTTCTCCTGCAGACACTCCATAGGAGAGTTCGCCCAGCTCAATATACGCAGGGGTGACGGTAATGAATTCGTGCCGCTCCTTTTGTTCCATATTATGTTTAAGTGCTTCCAGCAGGTATTGGCTCATTGCCTTTGCAGGATTGCGCCCATTCCATGGTTCTGCCGCATGAGAAGTATAGCCTTTGAAGTAGGCTATCAGTGTGGTAACGCCTGGTGTAAAGCTGCCTTCCCTGCATACTATGGTATGCAGCGGATAAGCCGGAACATTATGCAACGCAAATACAAGGTTAATTGGCAGTTCGCTTAATACACCACTGTCTTCTACACTTGCAGCACCTTTGCCGTTTTCCTCAGCAGGCTGAAAGATGATGTATACATCTCCTTTTTCAGGCCTGTTGGCAGAGAAATGTTTGCACAGGCCATACATAATAGTCGTATGTCCATCGTGGCCGCATTTATGTGATACTCCTTTGTTAACAGAGCGGTACGAAATGTCATTTGTTTCTTCTATCGGTAAGGCATCTATGTCTCCGCGAAAAAGAATGTTTTTTCCCGGATTCTTTCCCATAAAGTAGACAAGTATACCAGTACCGGCTACTTTTTCAGTTTTGTCGATATCCAGTTTGTCTAACAGGTCCAGTATATATTGTTGGGTAGCATGTTCTTTCCCTGATAATTCAGGATGTTTGTGCAGGTGATGTCTGATAGCTATTAGCTCTTCCATAATGCTTTAGTATACGGGAATATACCGAATATATCCCGCCCGGGCAAAATCAGAAATAGTTGCCTGTTTATTATAATGTGCCGAAACCCTTTCCTTTCGTACATTTGCGCCAATGTCCGATATAACATATTCAATAGATAATATACTTGCCAACCTGAATATTGAGGCGCTGAATGAAATGCAGCTGGCTTCTGTAGCAGGAAATAAAGAGCATGATAATGTGCTGTTGCTTTCTGCAACAGGTTCAGGAAAAACACTTGCGTTCTTACTTCCTGTACTGGACAGACTAGACCCAGGGGTGAAAACAACACAGGCGCTTATTGTGGTCCCTTCACGAGAGCTTGCATTACAGATAGAGAGTGTGTTCAGGCAGATGGGGACAGGCAAAAAGATAACCTGTTGCTATGGTGGGCACCTGAGAGAAACAGAAGAGAACAACCTGATAGAACCGCCGGCATTAATAGTAGGAACACCCGGCAGGCTGTGCGACCACATCCGTAGGGGAAGTATCACGGTCAATTCGATAGAGACATTGGTGATGGATGAGTTTGATAAATCATTGGAACTAGGTTTCCAGGAGGAGGTTGCATTTATTATTGAGTCTTGTCCCAACATCAAAAAGCGAATACTTACTTCAGCTACAGAAGCTGTTGAGATACCGGAATTTGTAGGTTTTGAACCTCATGAGCAATTGAATTTCCTGACCAGGGCAGATGATGATGACAAACTGCTGGATGTAAAAGTGGTTCACTCGCCGGATAAGAATAAAGCAGATACCCTGTTCAGGTTAATATGCCACTTGGGCAACCGTTCAACGATCATATTCTGCAATCATCGCGACTTTGTAGATGAGACCAGTAAGATGCTGCGCGACAAAGGTATAAATAGTGTGTTCTATCACGGTGGTATGGAGCAACGCGAACGTGACAGCGCTTTGTGTAAATTCAGGAACGGCAGTTCCAATGTATTGGTGACGACTGATCTTGCTGCACGTGGTTTGGATATACCCAATATCCGCTACATCATACATTACCAGTTGCCGCAATCGGAGGATATATACACCCATCGCAACGGGCGCACGGCAAGGATGGACGCCAGTGGTACTGTGATACTGGTACTGCATCCTGAAGAATATCTGCCCCCATACATTAATAAAGATGTGGAGCAGATAGAATTGCCTGAAGAAGCTGTACTGCCGGAAAAGCCTAAATGGACAACTTTGTTCATATCGGCAGGCAAGAAGGATAAGGTGAATAAAGTGGATATAGTTGGTTTCCTGGCTAAGAAGGGTGAGTTGAAGAAGGAGGATATCGGGCTGATAGAAGTGAAAGACTTCTTTTCATTTGTAGCGGTACGCCGCTCAAAGGCCGGGCATACCTTACACATGGTAAAAGATGAGCGACTAAAGAATAAAAAACTAAAGATACATGTGGCCAAGTAGTTAGCAGGTTAAGTTTCCAATATGGATACTCATTTACCGGCAAACGACTAACTTTGCATCCGCGAAAGAACAAACGATATGACAGACCTTTCAAATTTCGATCCCAATTCGGTTGGGCTGACATCTAACAACATATTCGGGTTGCCTTTTACTGAGGAAGAAGCAGAGCTCATATTATTGCCTGTACCCTGGGAGGTGACCATATCATATAGGGAAGGTACATCGCGCGGGCCGGAACATATATTCCAGGCATCAATGCAGGTAGACCTGTACGACCCGGATGTGACCGATGCCTGGAAGAAGGGTATCTACATGATGCCCGTAGATAAAGAGGTTCGTGTAAAGAGCGATTATAAACGCCAATGTGCTGAGCTTATTATTCGTCACCTTGAGGATGGTGGGGTAGTTGCAGACAATGAACACCTTTCAGGTAAACTGAACGAAGTAAACGAAGGTTCTGCATGGATGATAGACTGGGTGAAGAACCATGCTGCTGATCTGTTGAAAAAAGGTAAAAAGGTAGGATTGGTAGGTGGTGATCACAGCACGCCTCTTGGTTTGATAAAAGCTTTGTCTGAAGTTCATAACAACTTCGGGATATTGCAGGTAGATGCTCATGCCGATCTGCGCGAGGCTTATGAGAATTTTACCTATTCGCATGCCTCTATTATGTATAACGTACTGAAAGAAGTGCCGCAGGTAAGCAAGCTGGTGCAGGTAGGTATCCGTGATTATTGCGATGAAGAATTGGTGATGATACAAAGTAACCCCGAGCGTATCTCTACATGGTTCGATAAAGACATCAAAGAGAAACAATACGATGGTGTTACATGGAGAGCTATCTGCAGGAACATCATCGACGAATTGCCGCAAAAGGTTTATATCAGCTTTGATATAGATGGCCTGGACCCCAAGTTGTGTCCTAATACAGGTACGCCCGTACCGGGTGGGTTTGAGCTGGAGCAGGTTTTTTACCTCTTTAAACTATTGTACGAAAGTGGCCGCGAACTGGTAGGTTTCGACCTGAACGAAGTATCTGCCGGAGAGCATAACCACGACGGTATTGACAGTATCGTAGGTGCCCGTGCCCTGTACAAGATGTGCAATTTCATGTTGGGTAAATAAGGGTTAAGTTTCGGCTAACTATATATTTCCACGTCTAAAAGCCATATTTTAGACGCATGGAAAATGCAACAAAGCCTGCAGCTAAAAAACTGCAACGTGCATGGGCTATGTACGACTGGGGAAACTCTGCCTACAACCTTGTTATTACATCTACAATTTTCCCGGCATACTACATTGCCATTACTACCAATGAGAATGCCGCAGTTAGCGACCAGGTGTCGTTTTTCGGGATGCAGATAACCAATACCGTACTGCAGGATTATACGCTGTCACTTGCTTACCTTGTTATCGCTTTCCTATCACCTATATTATCATCCATTGCAGACTACCGTGGTAATAAAAAGAAGTACATGCGCTTCTTTACCTATATGGGGGCGCTAGCTTGCAGCGGATTGTTCTTTTTTACAAAAGAATTTTTAGAACTGGGTATTATACTATTCGGCATAGCTGCTATAGGTTATTGTGGCAGCCTTGTTTTTTATAATGCCTTCCTGCCCGAAATAGCACCCGAAGAAGACCGTGACCGTGTCAGTGCGCAGGGCTTTGCTTATGGCTACATCGGTAGTGTTATATTACAGATCATTTGCCTGGTGTTTGTGATGAAGCCGGAACTATTCGGTATCACGGATGGTACTTTGCCTGCCCGAATATCCTTCCTGCTGGTTGGGCTGTGGTGGATGGCTTGGGCGCAGATCCCTTTCAGGGCATTACCCAAGGGAGAACCATTAGAACAACATCCCGAACACAATGTATTCAGCAATGGTTTTCATGAACTGAAAAAAGTATTGGCTCAGGTAAAACAAATGCCTGTATTACGTACATATCTTAGTGCCTTCTTCTTCTATTCTATGGGAGTGCAGACTGTTATGCTGGCTGCGGCCGCCTTTGGTGCAAAAGAGTTGGGGTTAGAAACAGGTCAACTGATAACAACCATACTTATCATACAACTGGTGGCAATAGCCGGTGCTTATGTTATGGCCAAACTGTCAGAGCGTTTCGGTAACATAAATGTGCTGATAGGTGTGGTGATCATGTGGATGGGGATTTGTGTGTATGCTTACTTCATACATACTGCAACGGAGTTTTATATCATAGCCACATTTGTAGGTTTGGTTATGGGCGGTATACAATCACTCAGCCGCTCTACCTACTCAAAGCTCATGCCCGAAACAAAAGATACAGCCTCTTTCTTCAGTTTTTACGATGTTACAGAAAAGGTGGCTATTGTGATAGGACTATTCTCGTTTGGGTTGATTGAGCACCTTACCGGTAGTATGCGCAAATCTGTGCTGGCTGTGCTGGTGTTTTTTGTCGTAGGGGGCATCATTTTGTATCTTGCATTAAGAATAGCGAAGAAGCAGAACATACAGGCTTCAGTAAGATAAGAACATATGAAAGTACATACAGTATTAGCAGGATATTTTAAGCTGGACGGTGGTGCCATGCACGGAGTAGTACCCAAAAGCATGTGGCAGAAAGTGAACCCGGCAGATGATGACAACATGTGTCCCTGGGCAATGCGCTGCCTGTTGATAGAACACGAAGACAGGCTGATATTGGTGGACAATGGCATGGGCACAAAACAAGACGAAAAGTTCTTCAGCCATTTTCATCCGCATGGTGAGGATACGATAGATTCGTCACTGGCAAAACTGGGTTATACACCCACAGATATTACAGATGTATTTCTCACGCACCTACACTTTGACCATTGCGGAGGCTCAATAAAAAGGGAAGGTGATAAACTGGTAACAGCTTTTCATAATGCTAAGTACTGGAGTAATAAGTCGCACTGGGACTGGGCACTGACACCCAACCCGCGCGAAAAGGCATCGTTCTTAAAAGAGAACATAGTGCCGATACAGGAAAGCGGCCAGCTACATTTTATTGATACGCCCGATGGAGAAGAGTGGATACCCGGTATACGTATCCATTATGTGAACGGACATACGGAGCAAATGATGTTATTACAGGTAGATTATAATGGTAATACACTGTTATACTGCGCTGACCTTTTCCCTAGTGCAGCACACGTATCATTGCCTTGGGTAATGGCATATGATATGCGCCCACTAGATACACTGCACGAAAAAGAAAAAATGCTGGATCTGGCAGTTGCGCACAACTGGACATTCATCTTTGAACATGACCCGAAAATAGAGTGTGCTTCGCTGACGAAGGATGACAAGGGAAGGATACGAATCAAAGAGACATTCGCCCTTTCAGAAATGGGTTAAGCGGCTATAGCACATGCAATAACATAAAAGCAGGTGCGTTATAGCTGTAAATATTCTATGAAACATATTCCTGCCTTATTATTAGTTGCCTGTACATGTAATGTGCATGCACAAACCGCTGATGAACTACCTACCGGCGATAAATACGCAGTAAAGGCATATCTTTCCGGGTTATTTTCTCCGTATAACAATGATGGTTACAACTGGCGTCCTCTGGCAGAGTCGCGTGATTATATACACCCTTCGGCAGCTGTAATGATAAGAACCCAAAGAGGTAATTTTCACGAGTTTGAAATAAGTAATGTCGATTTCAGGCATACAGATGTCAGCGAACGGTTTAAGGACCCGGCAGGCGGATATTATTACAGGCCTGTTTATAAACTCAGCAGTACACGTATCGCTTTCAGGTATGAATATATTATCACACTGGTAAAACGAAACAATACCAGGTTCATACCTACTTTAGGCTGGGCTGCCATGCCTTATTTCGACAGGTTTGCACAAATACCTTACATATCTTCCAATGTACCTGTAACAACTACCACACTTGGTATAAAATCTTTTATTGTTCCCCGTTTGCAGGTAAATGTTTCTAAAAAGGTATTTATGGACATGAATGTGCCCATATGCCTGCTGGACATGGGTACGGTGAGGCAGAATATTGCCGACCCCACACTGCCATTACGCAATCAAAAATACAGTTTGGTGGATGTGCAACTTGCGCCCAGGTATTTCAGTGCGCGTATCGGGCTGGGGGTCAGATTATAAAGACATTGTTAATTTAGAACCTACTCCGTGAAGTTCAATTAAGAACTATAAATTTTAATGATATAGCAGATTGGCTGCATGTATAATATTTTAATCGTGCGATTAGGGTGTATTTCTTTGCGCTTATGACTATTTTAGCGCACAAATACACTTCTGCAAAAATGAAACTACTCGAAAATAAAACCGCCATCATTACCGGTGCCAGCAGGGGCATAGGCGAGGCCATTGCCATCAAGTTTGCTGAGCAAGGCGCTAACGTGGCTTTTACCTTCCTTTCTTCTGTTGAAAAAGCTAAGGCTTTAGAGGAAAAACTGACGGGTTTGGGCGTGAAAGCCAAAGGCTACCAGAGCGACGCGGGCGATTTTGCTGCAGCGGAACAGTTGGTGGCTGATGTGGTAAAAGAATTTGGCGGCGTAGATATATGTGTAAACAATGCCGGCGTTTCACGCGATAACTTGTTGCTGCGCCTTACACCTGAACAGTGGGATGAGGTAATAACCGCCAACCTGAAATCTGTATATAACCTTACTAAACATGTGATACGTCATATGATGAAGGCACGTTCGGGCAGCATTATCAATATGAGCTCTGTAGTAGGTGTAAGTGGCAATGGCGGGCAAAGCAGCTATGCTGCATCTAAGGCGGGTGTAATAGGGTTCACTAAATCTATTGCACTGGAAATGGGCAGCCGTAATATCCGTTGCAATGCTATTGCCCCCGGATTTATAGAAACAGACATGACCGGCTATTTGAAAGATGGCGGGGCGGAGCAATGGTTTGCCAAAATACCATTACAACGTTTCGGCAAACCGGAGGAAGTGGCAGATGTAGCACTGTTCCTGGCTTCTGACATGAGCAGTTATGTATCAGGACAAGTAATAGGCGTTTGTGGCGGCATGGATACATGATAATAACCTTTATCTGATAGCTAATGTTCTATTAAACTCCTAATTTTACAGGATAAATCATTTTAAATGCAAAAAATCAACGCTGCGATAACAGCAGTTGGCGGATATGTTCCTGACTATATATTGACCAACAAAGAGTTGGAAACAATTATAGATACAACGGACGAATGGATAACTACCAGGACGGGTATCAAAGAAAGGCGCATACTGAAAGGTGAAGGATTGGGATCGAGCGATATGGCGGCAGAAGCAGCAAAGAACCTTTTGAAAAAAAGAGGTATTGGTGCTGAGGAAATAGACCTGATAATTTGTGCTACTACAACACCTGATATGGTGTTCCCGGCTACGGCCAATATAATATCAGACAAGATAGGTGCTGTAAATGCGTTTAGCTACGATGTAAGTGCTGCGTGTAGTGGTTTCCTTTTTGCGCTTACTACGGGCGCGCAGTTCATAGAAACAGGCAAGTACAAAAAAGTAATAGTGATAGGTGTAGACAAAATGAGTTCTATACTTAATTACGAAGACCGTGCTACCTGCATCATTTTTGGTGACGGCAGTGGTGCGGTATTGCTTGAGCCTAATACTGAAGGTTATGGCTTGATAGATTCTAAATTGCATACAGACGGTGCCGGGCGTGCGTTTTTACATCAAAAGGCTGGTGGTTCAGTAAAGCCGGCTACTATTGAGACGGTTATGAACAAGGAGCACTATGTTTACCAGGAAGGTAAAACGGTGTTCAAGTTCGCCGTGAAGAATATGGCAGATGTGGCTGCTGATATTATGGAGCGTAACAACCTGACGTCTGAAGATGTGGCATGGTTGGTACCTCACCAGGCTAATAAGCGTATCATTGATGCAACAGCAGAGCGTATGGGGCTGGATGAAAGCAAAGTAATGGTCAACATTCAGCGTTATGGTAATACTACCAATGGTACATTACCGCTGTGTCTGTGGGAGTGGGAAAAACAACTGCACAAGGGTGACAATATTATACTGGCAGCATTTGGTGGAGGCTTCACATGGGGGGCTACTTACATTAAGTGGGCGTATGATACCCCCTAACCCCCTGAAGTGGGAACTGTAGCCCCTTTTAAGGGTTGGGGTTAATAAGATTTTATGAAGCCTGCCTTGTGCAGGCTTTTTATTACTATTTTGGCAATTGTAAAATATCAAAATGGGATATGACCACGATGCATCTTGGGAAAGACTTGAAACTCTACTGAAGAGTAAGAAAAAAAATAAAGAAAAATGGAGTGACTTGGTAGACTATCACTTTTCAAAGGAGGACGCCATCGGGTTGTCCTTAAAAGATATTAATATTGAAAAAGATGTTGAAGAGCTAAGAGATTGGATTACGAAACTTTTCAGAACAGAGCCAATTCCACCTAATACTGATGCAATATGGATAGGTGTATTCAAAGCAACGTACGAGAATAGGGAGATATATGCATCGTACTGTATAGGAAGTACTCAATACACTGAGAGTAATATTGAATGGGCAACAGAGCCAACCTATATGCCTGAAAATAGATATTTTGTTATTGATGGGGTGAACGAACTGTTAAGTATTATTAACGACTCCGATGATAGATTTGCATTCTTAGATTGGATTTTACCCTTGGGATACTACTGTTTTATTTTAAGCGACATAGTTGTCCAGTGTACACTGTATAATGATTTATTGCCAGACGGTATTCATATAGTTTGTGGGTATGACGAAGGCGATTACATTGAGTTAACTTAAATGTTTTCCTAGGCCTGCGTAGAGTGGGTTTTGTTGTATTAAAGGCATTCTGTTTATTTTTAAGGTATGCTGCGCGATATAGACAATTACTTTCTGCAACTAGAAGAGCCGTACAAAAGCACCATGCTCTTTCTGCGTAGTTACATCCTATCGCTTAGCGACAAAATAACCGAGGAATGGAGATACAGGATGCCGGTCTATTATTACAAAGGCAAAATGTTCTGTTATATCCGCGTACATAAAAAGTATAAAGAACCCTATATCGGCGTTGTAGAAGGAGGAAAGATAGAACACCCCAACCTGCTGAAAGAAGAC
This sequence comes from Chitinophagales bacterium, assembly GCA_020636495.1. NCBI lineage: Bacteria > Pseudomonadati > Bacteroidota > Chitinophagia > Chitinophagales > Chitinophagales bacterium. The sequence continues at coordinate 1,158,909 of JACJXQ010000008.1, forward strand.
CGTGCCCGCATGAAAATATTTCTGATCGATCCTTCAGAAGACATTCCAGTAGATACAATAAAAGAAGTGCTGGAGATAGCGATGACGTTTTATAAATAGAAGACTATTCTACCCTGTATTTATCAGCCAGTTTTTTAGGGGCAACGGTACAGTAAGCAACGGTAAGTATATCCTGTAGCATGTCTTTGCGGATGGTTCTCAGGTTGGCGTGTGTCCAGCCCTGTTTGCCCCATGCATTGGGTACAGGGTAGATAACATTCTTATCAAAGGTGCAAAAAACATCCTGATCGAGCGGAGTAAGTTTCAAGGTCATGCGTTTCTCGGGTCCATTCATAGTGGCAAATATCTTCTTTTTCACTTTGAATGATGTTTTGTCAAAGTGTGGTTCCTCGGTCACTTCGTCAAAAGCAAGTGCTAGTTCGCGTGCTGTTTGAGAGGAGACCATAACTAGTTTATTTTGAAAAAATGCACTGTGTCTATGTAGAAACTACGTTTGTCTATATTTTGGGCAATATAATCTTGTACTTGTTTTTCACTTTTCAGATTAAGCATTGATTCATCACCAACAACTGCACCTGTCATTTTTGTGCCTTCTTTATTTATATTCAACATCCTGATAAATATATACCAATGCCCTTCAAGAGGGTCAGTAAAATAGGGTACGTTCAGAAATTTCTCATCATTAACCTTAGAATAGAAAACATTGGCCTCGTATGTAGGATTAGTGCCTCCCCTATTCCAAAACCTTACATGGTATTGGTGCGGATATACGCTGGGATATACTTCGTAAAAATTGTTTTTGTTAGTGTCTTCTTCAAATTTCCATTTACCAATAAGCCTGTCATCATCAAGTGCCTGATCAGGCTTATCTATCGGAAAGATGGAAATTTTGTTACAGCTATATACCAGCATTAACAACGCAATTATCATCAAACCGTGAAACTTATTCATATTACTAAGATATGAAAGTTTGTTGGCATTCTATTTCGCTGCCGGGTGGTCTATATTGGCCAGCTGCCCGCAGGCGGCGTCTATATCTTTACCACGGCTACGGCGGAGTTTTGCATTTACCTTTTTGCTTTCCAGGTAGCGCATGAACTTGTCGGTCTTATCCTCATCAGGCTTGCTGAAATCTGCCTGGTCTATGGGGTTGTATTCTATTATGTTCACCAGGTCGGCAGGCACCTGCCTGTATATTTTTACCAGCTCGTCCGCATCCTGTATCTCGTCGTTCAGGTTATTGAACAGGATGTATTCGAATGTTATTTCGTTTTTGGTCAGCTTGTGGAAATAGTTCAGTGCGTCTATCAGCTCCTTCAGGTTATTGCTTTCGTTGATGGGCATGATCTCATCACGCTTCATATCATTAGCTGCGTGCAATGACAAAGCCAGTTTAAAACGTACCTGGTCATCGCCCAGTTTGCGTATCATTTTTGCTATACCGGCAGTAGATACCGTTATTCTGCGTGGGCTCATGCCAAGGCTGTCGGGCGAGCTGATCATATCCACTGCTTTCAGTACATTATTGTAGTTAAGCAATGGCTCACCCATACCCATGAATACAATATTGGTCAACCCACGGCCATAGTGTTGTAAAGCCTGTTCATTGGCAAGTACCACTTCATCTACTATCTCGTCAAAGTCTACATTACGTTTGCGGGGTAAAAATCCCGTTGCGCAAAATTTGCAGGATAAAGAACAACCAACCTGCGACGACACACATACGGTCATCCTTTTATCGGTAGGTATGATGACACTTTCTATAAAATACCCGTCGTGCAGTTGCAGCCTGTTTTTTATAGTTCCGTCACTGCTGAACTGGCTGTGGTGTGTTTTTACTTTGGGAATGAAGAATTCAGCGGATAGTTTTTCTCGGAGCGATTTTGACAGGTTAGTCATATCATTGATATCACCGGCAAACTTTTTCCAAAGCCACTCATACACCTGTTTGGCGCGAAATTTAGGTTCGCCCCAGCTTTCTAACAACTCCTCTATCTCCGGCAAGCTTAACTGCCTTAAATTCTTCATCTTGCAAAGGTACGTTGGTATGAGTAAATATCTGCTATAGTGCCTGCAGGTTAAAAAACTATTACCAGTTGGTAAAAAATGCTGAAACAGTCTTGCACTTATATGTTTTTTTATAATTTAGAGCAAAATTATCACGATTATGAAAAAGGTATTGCGTTTTCTGGGTATTCTTATTCTGATATTACTGGTAGGGTACCTTATACTTTGCGCTACTGCTCCTGCTACTTTGACCATCGAGCGGAGTATTACTATTAATGCGCCTAAAGATATGGTTTGGAACCAGATGGTGAATTTAAAGAACTATGAACACTGGAGTCCCTGGGCAGAGCAGGATTCAACTATCAATTCTGTGTATAGTGGTACCGATGGCCAGGTTGGAGCAAGATCTGAGTGGACCAGCGCAAGATCAGGTTCTGGCAATATGACCATTACTTCAGTTGACGGTTACACGATGAATTTTGACCTGCAATTCATTACGCCTTTCAAAGGAGAGGCGAAATGCTCTTATAAAGTAGAAGGTGAGGACGGTAAAGTAGTAGCTTCACAAACATATTCACAGGAAACAGGTTTCCTGATGCGTGGAGCAGCAACACTATTCACTGGTAAAATGTTGGGGGCAAACTTTGAAAGAGGACTGGAGCTGCTGAAAAACTATTGTGAAAGCGGTAAGGCTGAAATGCCTGCTCCTCATTATGAAATTACTGAAGTGACCTTCCCGGCAACAAAATTTGCAGCCATACGTAAGGTGATACCATTTGCTGAAATGGATGGTTTCTTTAAAGAGTCTTACGGTAAAATAGGTGCTGCCGCAGGTGATAAAATTACCGGGCATGCATATGACATTACCTATATGTGGGACCAGGCTAACGGACAGGCCGATGTTGCAGCTGCTTTTCCTGTAAGTGCCGACGTGAAAGGCATGACCATGATAAATGTACCTGAAAGTAAAGGGTATAAGTTGCAAATGGTTGGCTCTTATTCAATGGAAAATTTCATGAATGCACACTCTGCTCTGCATAATTATGCTGCAGAAAATGGACTGACAGATCCTTTGATGCTGGAAGAATATGTTGCAGGCCCGCAGGAAGAGGCTGATAGCAATAAATACATTACCAATATCTACTACCTGCACCAATAAACAAGGTGAGCAATAATATATGCAAAACAGTCCTGCAATAGCAGGACTGTTTTTTCGTTATTTACATATGCTGCCATTATATTAGCAGATTGAATATAGCCGTCAGGCCCGATGAAATTATCAGTAATTATAGTCAATTATAATGTTAAGTACTTCATAGAAGTATGCCTGCACTCTGTTTTAAGGGCTGCTGAAGGTATTGATACAGAGGTGATAGTGGTTGACAACAACTCGAAAGACGATAGTTGTGCTATGATAAAGTCACGTTTCCCACAGGTGAAACTGGTGGAGAATAAAGACAATCTTGGTTTTTCAAAGGCTAACAACCAGGGCGTGGCAATGGCAACGGGTGAATATATCCTGTTTGTGAACCCGGACACGGTAATGCCGGAGGATTTTCTGCAGAAGATGATCGGCTATATGGATAGCCATCCTGAGGCAGGCTCTATAGGTCCGCGCCTTATAGACGGTAAAGGGCAATACGCACCCGATGGTAAAAAATCATTCCCTTCATTATCTGTGGCAATATTTAAAACCACGGGCATCAATAAGATATTCAGTAAGTCTACCTTCTTCAACAAATATTATGCGGTACATGTAGGCGAACATGAAACGGCTGAGGTAGATATCTTGTCAGGTTGCTGTATGATGGTGCGCCATAGTTTGCTGAAAACCATTGGCGGAGCTTTTGACGAAGCATACTTTATGTATTGCGAGGATTTTGACCTGTGCTACAGGATACAGCAGGCAGGATATAAGAATATCTATTATCCCGGGGTAACGCTAATACACTACAAAGGAGAGAGCACCCGCAAAACCTCTATATCACATGTAAGGATATTTAATGATGCACTGTCGGTTTTTGTCAGGAAACACTATTCCAAAACCAATGCCAGCCTCTTCATCATGCTCATAAACGTGGGTATTGTTTTGAGGGCTATATTCGGTGTGTTGAAACAGGTGTTGAAAGTGCTCCGCATGCCGCTTTTTGATGCGCTGATACTGTTAGGAACGTTGACGGTAATGACACAATTTTGGGTGGAGGAAGTAAAGAACATTTTGCCGATACCGCTCAGCTCTATTCTTAAGACATTCCCGGTATATATACTTCTATGGATATTGAGCCTGTATTTTAACGGGGCTTATGACCGTTCCTACAGGGCTGTAAGGGTAGTAAGGGGCATGGCCATAGGTACTGTGGCTATATTGGCCTACTATGGTTTGCTTCCACCTGAACTTCGTTATTCCAGGGCTATTATCATATTTACAGGCTTTATAGGTACGGTTGCTATGTTGGGTCTGCACGGGCTACTGTACAGGCTGGGTATCTTCCGCTTCATTCCATACGACGAACTTCCCGGCAAAGGCGTTATTGTGGCCACAGAGCAGTCTTATATTACTACACTGCAGACGTTAAAACATGTAACCTATTCGCCGGACATACTGGGCAGGGTAGACCCGAAAGAAAAGCAGGGAACAGCAATTATCGGTCTGCAGGAATTACGGCCTTTTGTGCGCACGGCAGCTATAGAGGAGATCATTTTCAGTATCAACGGGTTGAAATATAAAGATGTGCTGGATGAGATGCAGCGTTGCGGCGGCGCCTATGAATATAAGATACATATCCCGGGCAGCAACAGCTTTGTAGGTAGTAATTCGAGCCACACTTCCGGCGACCTGTATACTCTTGATAAGAGGTATAATCTCTCTGATTTTGCTAAACAGCGTAATAAGCGGGTAATAGATGTATTGTCATCGTCGTTATTTATCCTGTTTTTCCCATTCATGGCATTTATTGTAAAAAAGCCCGGAGCGTTTTTAAGTAATATTTTCCGGGTACTGAGTGGTCAGTGCACATGGGTCAGCTATGCACATGCGCAGCCGCAGTTGCCTGTTATAAGGCCGGGAGTAGTTCCGCCATACAGGCTTTTAGCTGATTATCAGCCTGATGAGGCCATACAGGATACACTGGATACCACCTATGCACAGGAGTACGAATCTGCTACTGATATTAACCTGATACTTGCGAATTTTAAATATCTGGGAGGTTTTTAGTAAAAATATTTTGTCCTTTTAATAAAGTGGTTATTTTTGCAATCCCAATTGACAATCCTCCTTAGCTCAGTTGGTTAGAGCACCTGACTGTTAATCAGGGGGTCTCAGGTTCAAGTCCTGAAGGGGGAGCTTAATAAACAAAGGGTTTCAGTTTACTGAAACCCTTTTATTTTTTTGTTCTCAAAAATTTCTCACAAGCTTTTTAGATATTTCCCCGGGTTTGCATAGACGCTGACCATAAAAATAGATTTGCTTTTAATGTAAAAATACGTTTATTTATTGTATATTTGATTTATATTTTCCGTCTGGCTGTACCCGGGTTCTTTGCATGTCGTCCGGATTAATTCTGTGTGCCAATTAGCAAGATGTGATTACCAGTTTAAGGAAACCGGTTGCAATGTCAGAAATGACAATAAAATACAACAAAATGCAACAATTGCGTGTCCAACAGGTTGGCGCACAATACCGAAAAAATGAGTTGTGGATTTTTGCAACAAAAAAGAATAATTTAATAATTACAGATTTCAGGCCACTTTCCAAGTGTGGCGTTCGAACTTGTTAAAACAAAAAAATACCATCGGTGAGTTAACAATACTTAACAATTTGGGGAGGCATCAGGGGGCCGATTGGAGATAAATAAAAAAGCCGAGCGTATAAACGCTCAGCCCCTATAAACCCTATCACCATGAAAACGATACAAAAGTACGGCTCATATCCTATTCACCATGTAACAAAAGTTACTTTTAACAATCTCGTTAACGTTAGATAGGTTTCGACAGGCTGAATAATAATTTCGTAATACCCCGAAAAATACATTTCTTGCAAGCATGAAAGGTTTTGCCAGTGACAACTATGCAGGTGTGCTTCCTGAGATAATGGAAGCACTGTATCAGGCTAACATGGAACATGCCCGTTCATACGGTGCGGACGACATTACGGCAGGTACAATTGATCTGTTCAGAGAAGTATTTGGTACGAATGTAGAGGTACACTTCGTGTTCAATGGTACAGGTGCTAATGTTTTGAGTATGAGTGCCTGTACGCGATCGTTCAACTCCGTATTATGTGCCGAAACGTCACATATGTACTGGGACGAGTCCACGGCACCTGAAACATTCACAGGCTGTCGTTTTGTGCCTGTCCGTATCAATGAAGAGGGTAAGCTGACACCTGCTGCGATCGCTGAACGTTTGATACGCAAAGGTGATATGCACTTTGCACAACCTGCAGTTGTTTCTATTACCCAGTCTACGGAATATGCAACTGTGTATACTCAGGACGAATTAAAAGCCATTGGCGACCTTACGAAAACCAGGGGCCTCTATTATCATATGGATGGAGCCCGCTTTTTTAATGCAGCAGCATCGCTGGGTTGCAGCGTAAAAGAAATGAGTACCGATGTTGGCCTGGATATTCTATCACTGGGAGGTACAAAGGCTGGCATGATGTATGGAGAAGCTGTTGTAGTATTTAACCCTGAGTTGTCAGAGTATATCAATTATAAGCACAAACAGAGCATGCAGCTGGCTTCTAAGACCAGGTTCATATCTGCCCAGTTTGGCGCACTGCTGAAGGACGATCTCTGGAATAAACATGCAGGGCATGCTAATGCGATGGCACAATTGTTAAAAAATTCAATAGCTGATATACCGGGGGTTAATATTACCAAGCCAGTCAACGCTAACGGTGTTTTCGCCATTCACCCCGAGGGGTGGAATAAGGCCATATGGCAGCAATATCCCTACTATGTCTGGGATGAGCATACAAACGAGGTCAGGCTCATGTGCTCATGGGATACTACGGAAGAGGAAGTAGTCGGTTTTGCCGAACTCATGCGTTCTATGGAGCAGTAGCATTAGTTGCTCCTGTGTTCTTTGTGGTACGGCGCGATAATATGCAAGCCATATCTGCACCTGTTGTCACAACTGCGTATGTCTGTGTCATTGCGCAGTTTGCGGGGTAGGGCTATTCCGTACAGGCCTTTACCTTGTGTCATGCGGTTCAGCTTATGGATTACTTTTTCTGGCTGTTGTGCATATAAAGTGTCCAAAACAGCACATTGTTCTTTATGAATGAGCACAGTGTCCCAGTGCCTTGCAGCTATGCCTGTTAATGCCACATTGCTTTCGTACAGGTTGTGCAGGTCAGTGAACACGTTCTGTAGTATAAGTTCATTGCATTCCTGCATAAAGGCTACAAACTGCTTATTCGGGATGATTAGTTTCTGTATTGGCCAACTGTCGAGTATCCTGAGCCGTTTGGTTACTTCGTAAGCTATTCCTGGCCATTGCACTTCATTGCCTTTGCATCGGTATGCATTATCCAGCCAATAATAAAAGGCATTCTTTTGAGCAAAGGATCTGTACTGTTTATATCCGTTAGCCCGGGATATATTATACCTGTTTGCATTTGTCCACTTCTCAGTGCAATGCTTCCTGTCTTTTTTCAACCAGTCGCTTTCGCCTAAGGTATCCCGGCTGGTAGTGGTACAATATTGCTTCATGTGTTTCCATTCACGACCATCAGTGTTTATGCTGATAGCGAGGAAACACAACAATGCCAAGGCTTTCATAACTACAATATACAAAGGCCTTTTTATATATCCTTTTTACCTATTGTTAGGATAAACAAGTATAATGGGAACACATGAAAAATGAGTTGAAAATTCTTTTTGAAAATTTGCGAATAACACTATCTTTGCAATCCCCAAATAAGGGGGGAAGTGTATTGAAAAATACAGGTGAGGTGGGAGAGTGGCCGAATCCAATAGTTTGCTAAACTGTCGTACGCTTAACCGTGTACCGCGGGTTCGAATCCCGCCCTCACCGCAGGCCAACAAAAATATCAGGCAGTAATGCCTCCGGTGTCCGGGAAGTAGCGCAGGCCGGTAGCGCATCTGGTTTGGGACCAGGGGGTCGCAGGTTCGAATCCTGTCTTCCCGACATAAAAAAGAAAAGCTCCGTTTATCGGAGCTTTTTCTTTTTGTGCTATTGCACTCCGGTTCTTCCAAAAATTGTGTCGCTATCCCTGTTTTGTAAATCATTGGTTAATGATTAACAACTACCGCGGTTAACCATTCCCTAAGCACAGGTTAAGGGCAGGTGTTTATTTGGAATAGGGTGCTGTGTACCCCCATATTTGTATCAGCAAACAAACGATATATATATCGGGCGTTTCAAAACTAAAAATAAACACACACATAATGCAACAAGTACTACCATTCCTGCACAACGCTGACAAGCGTTCTAATCAAAAGATACTTCTTTTTATCGGGATATTAAGTTGCCTGGTGCTGGCTGTGAACTTATAAAAATAGTTTAATGCCGGGCCAAAGGCTATTGGGTTTTTGTGATGATCTTCCCGAAGCCATTCCGGCATTTTTACACGTTTCTCTCTTATCCTCTATATGTAACGGGCCCCCTTTCCAGGGGGCCTTTTAGTATTGTCAATATGAATAATAATATTTACCTGGCTACTGTAAAACAGGTAATGCTATTTAACCGGTTCCCTGAAAGTTTCAATATGAAATTACCACTCGGTAATTCTGTTAGTGGTACGGTACGTGTGTATTGTTGAATGTTTTCCTCGTTCCACTGTCTTACTATGCGTCCACTTATATCAACTATGCTTGCGGTAAAGCTCTCTGCTTTTTCAAATGTTGCTTCGATGCGTATGAAGTCTGATGCGGGGCAGGGGAACAGTTTTATATCTGTTGCGTTTCGTTTTGCTTGTATAATGCTTGCAGGCCAGTACACTTCATATTCAAACCATGTTTTGCTGGCATAGCCCATGGCAGTATCCAGCAATGGTTGCCACGAGTTAGACGCGCTGTCCCAGTGGTCTACATTATAAGTAGCCAGTTTATCATATTGGTTGTAAGTATATTGTTTCCTCATATGTTTTACCAGGCCGGCATAGGAGGGGCCGTGTATATAAAAGTCTTCCCAGATAATGTCCTCTAACCTGCGATTTTGATTGTCATATTGTATGTCTATTTTATAGGTAGTCACCACTCCGGTGTGACCATGTTGATTGTATTCCAAAAACTGCTCTTGTGTAACAAGGTTGTTATTATAAGTATATGTTTTAACGTTCACTGTATCCCATTGCGATGTTCCCGGGTTGTAGATGGTATGCACTACCTGGTCGGGCAAGGTGGTAGATGGTGAGTATACATAATGATCTTTTACCTGTTGAGTATAAGTGCCATAGGTGTACAGGTAATTAATATCGCTGATGCTATAATTGTAGTAGCTATAACTAATGGTAGCTGAGCCGCCACCGACATTGCTTACTTTTAAAGTGTCCAGCTTGCCCGAATTATATATGTATTCTAAGATGTCCCCGTTATAAACTTGTTTGGTTAGCTTGTTGTTTGAGTATGTATTGCTGACAGTGTCTCCTTTTATCCAGTTGGTCATGTTGTAGTTGTAGCGGGTAAATTTATCTATGGCCATATTGTTTATAGCCTGAATGTTTTTTTGAAATGCCTGACCAGGGGTATTCATTTGCCTTCTGTAAGCCAACGCACTGTCATACAACATGCCCGGCAGGAAAGTAGCCGGCTCAAACCTGTGAAAAGGATTGCCTACCCCCGTTACCTCTTCAACAGATATGGCTCCTCCATTGCCCGGAGCATAATAATATTCAACAGAGTCTTGTTTTTCATAACTGCTTATTTGAGGATTGTATCTTTCTATCATTACCTTTTTCAGTCGAGTAGTTGTTTGAGCCTGAACATAAAGAGATGATATTAATAACCCGATAATAGCCAGATGATATAAATGTTTCATAATGCCTGTTTTTTATGGTTTTATTATTAATGAATAATAAAAGTAAAATGGCATTATGAACTAATACAGGAGCAACAGTGTATATGACATTCTTTTTACAGCCAATAGATGCTGTTGTGACAAACTTGCGTTATTGTTTGTTTTAATCCTTGTTATCTTCTGCTTTGGGCTCGTGTAGTTTTACAACCTTACCTTTTTTGCGTAGCCTCATGTTAAGCAACTCTACAGCAAAAGAGAAAGCCATAGCAAAGTATGCATAGTTCTTTAGTTGCATTTCATGTGCGCGCTCGCTGTCCCAGCCTTCTACTATCAGTACCATACCTACCATAACCAAAAATGACAAAGCCAGCATTTTCAGGGTAGGGTGTTTCTGAATAAAGTCGGCAATACGCTTGCTGAACAGGAACATGATGAACATGGCAATACATACGGCAACCATCATTACCTGTATATGTTTGGCTATGCCAACCGCAGTAATGATACTGTCAAACGAAAAAACCATATCCACTAACACTATCTGGACTATTGCAGCCCCGAAAGCCTGAGACTGTGATTTTATTTTGGGTATATCATCCTCATCGTTGCCTTCCAGCTTGTGGTGTATCTCTTTCACTGTATTATATAGCAGGAATAATCCTCCTGCCAGCATCACAAGGCTGGCCACGTCAAAACCTTTTCCAAACAAAGTAATAATGGGCTTGCCTTTCTGTTGTATCATCCAGCTAAGTGCCAGCAGGAGCAGTATGCGCATAGCTATGCCGGCAAACATCCATATTCTGCGGGCTGCCAGCTGCTTCTCTTTCGGTAGCCTGCCCATGATAATAGACACGAATATTACGTTGTCTATACCTAAAACTATTTCCAGTATAGTCAATGTAAGTAGACTGATGAGTCCGTCGACTGTAAATAGTGCTGTCATGAATGTGTGTTTTGATTGATGATACCTTTACAGATATTCTTTGCAATGGCCGGGCCTTCGTATATAAACCCGGTATACACCTGTACTAGTGATGCCCCGGCATTCAGTTTTTCAATAGCGTCATCAGCGGTGTATATACCCCCTACAGCAATGATAGGGAAGGTCCCTTTGCTTTTATTGTGCAGGTATTTTATCACTTCTGTAGCCCTTGCTCTTAATGGCTTGCCGCTTAGTCCGCCGGCACCTATAGCTTCTACATCGCCGGGTGGTGTAGTCAGGCTGCTGCGGTCAATAGTAGTGTTGGTGGCTACAATGCCTTGTATGCCGGTTTGGGTTACTATTTCAACTATATCATCCAGTTGCTCGTTGGTCAGGTCGGGGGCTATCTTCAGCAGAAGGGGTTTGGGATCGCCCATTTGTTCATTCATTTCCTTCAGCCTGTTCAGTATGCGCATCAGCGGCTCTTTATCCTGTAGCTCGCGCAGGCCGGGAGTGTTGGGGCTGCTAACATTCACCACAAAATAGTCTACAACCTCATACAGGTCGTGGAAACATTGCTCATAATCGTCAAGGGCATTCTCATTAGGTGTCACTTTATTCTTGCCTATGTTGCCACCTATAATTATATTGGTTTTTCTGTGTTTTAACCTTTCGGCAGCCACGGTTGCCCCCTGGTTGTTAAAGCCCATACGATTGATCAGGGCCTCATCGTCAGGCAAGCGAAACAGTCGTGGTTTGTCATTGCCGGGTTGAGGCTTAGGGGTTACGGTACCTATCTCCACAAATCCGAAGCCCAGGCAGGATAGTTCATCCACCCAGCGAGCATCTTTATCAAAGCCTGCGGCCAGACCCACCGGGTTAGGAAAGCGTATGCCCCATAGTTCTTTTTCCAGTCTGCTGGAGCTATAAGTAAACAATTTACGCATCAACCAACGAAGAGGGGTTAACTTATAAGCGGTGCTCAGCCAGCCCATTACCATATAGTGCACCTTTTCAGGCGTTATCGTAAACAGAATTGTGCGTATCAGCTTATACATACCGCGCAAAGATAATGCAACATAGTTGTATGTTTTTTAACATTTTGACATCATATACCTATCAGCCTATCTCTTATCTTTAGTCCGGAATATGCGTGGATATATAACCCTCATGAGTATTATGGTGTCATGGTTGACGCACACATTGGTATGTGCCCAACCCATGCAGGGGCATGTGCTGGACGTAAGTGGCGGAAAGCCTATGGAAGGTGTGCTGGTAAACAACATATTTACTGATGAGCGTATGAATAGCGACAAAGACGGCGCATTTAGTGTTGCTGTTGACGAAGGTCAGTTGGTAGAGTTTCGCAAAGAGGGTTACAAAGTACTCAGGGTGCGCATACCACAAGGCAAACGTCCTTCCTATTTCAGGGTAATGATGCAGCGCTCAGGTACAGATGTGGTAGATTATATGCATACACGCGAGGCTGCGCCTGACTATAAAACGGACAGCATGCGCTATTACGCCTTGTATAAAGAATCATTGGAATTTCCGAAACTGACCGGGCTGGAGGCACTACAACATCCTTTCAGTGCAATGAGCAAGAAGAATCGCCAGATATGGGCATTCCAGGATGAGTACAGGTTTTACCAGGAACAGAAGTTTATAGATTATACATTCAATAACAAGCTTGTTAATGCTATTACCGGTTTGGAAGGAGATAGCCTCCAAACTTATATGGAGCTCTTTCGCCCGACCTATGATCAACTGCGAAGTATGAGCGAGTACACTTATTTCAACTACATCAAACGTACGGCAGAACTATACCGTCAGCGTGGTATCAGGAGTAAAATGGCTCCTTCAAGAAGCAGCCAGTAATTATACACTTCAGTTGCATATTTCATCCAGGGTAATAGTTGTTTTTGTTTAAACAGCTGTAATTCATTTCTTTATGAATGCTTCCCGTTTGTTAACCGCTCGTTAACCACTTGCAAATGAATGGTTAACAAAGAGCAACTTTTTGGTAAGGGAGCCGTTCCTGTCCCATATTTGTATCAAGGTGAAAGAACACCTAATTGTTAACCAATAAAAAAGAATAAATATATAAGGGAGAGCAAAAGGAGAGGGTAAAACCTTTTATGAATTATTAAAAACAAATGTCATGGAACGCGAAATTGCAGTGAAAATATATAGTGGGAAGTACCGCGACAGAATGGACTTTGATTATTACATGTCCATACTGGAGAACGGCTTCAGGTTGTTGCAGGAGAAGGCGACTAAACGCCTATGCACCAAAACAGAGCGTGATGCAATGAGAATGGCATTAGAGTACAACCTCGAGCAGATGTTCTCTTAGTACAATACTCAGTCTCAAAACAAAAATGGGAAAGGGAAACAGGAGCCGTAACTCCTGTTTTTTTTATTTTAGTATGTACCGGGATAACGGTATGGTATATCATATATCCGGGTATAATCCCTTATGGGTAGCAGGGTTATGTTAGCTATATTCGTGTTTTCTCTTGCTATGATCAATACTTCAAAATCAGTACCCTGGTAGTCCCTCAAGATGGTGCTTAACTCACCTCCGGCCATCATTGCCTGTACAAATGAGGCTCTTTCTTCGGGTTGAAAAGGAGCAATAACAATGTTTTGTATGGTACAGACCATAGTTTCTGCACCTGATTCTACTACAAGGCCAGTCTCAACCAGGTCACTGAAATCCTCCGCAATGTCTGTTGCTTCCGATAAACTGAATGGTGTATTCATATATTATTTTTGGCTGGCAAAGCTACATATTAGGGTGTTATCTATTTAGTTATTACTTTTGCACCGCTTTTAACAATAAATAATATCTATGGCTTCTAAAAAAATTCAGGAACTGTTGGGCGACCAGGCTTCGTTTTACCTGGACCACAAATGCACTACAATTGATAAATCATCATTGCATATCCCATCAGGCGATGCGGTAGACCAATCATGGATACCATCTAACCGTAACATACAGACCATACGTAGCATACAGTCTATTATGGGACACGGCCGCCTTGCAAATACAGGTTATGTGTCTATTTTACCTGTTGACCAAGGTATAGAACATAGTGCGGGTGCTTCTTTTGCACCCAACCCAATGTACTTTGATCCTGAAAATATTGTGAAGCTGGCTATGGAAGGTGGTTGCAACGCTGTTGCATCTACTTACGGCGTGCTGGGTTCTGTTGCCCGTAAATATGCACACAAAATACCTTTTATCGTAAAGATCAACCACAACGAGTTCATATCATACCCTAATGGTTTCGACCAGATCATGTTTGGTAACATTAAGGATGCCTGGAATATGGGTGCTGCTGCTGTTGGTGCTACCATCTATTTTGGTAGTGAGGAGAGTAAAAGGCAGATTGTAGAAGTGGCTGAAGCATTTGAATATGCTCATGAACTGGGTATGGCTACTGTTCTGTGGTGTTACCTGCGCAACAGCGACTTCAAAAAAGACGGGGTAGATTATCACTCTGCTGCTGACCTTACAGGACAGGCTAACCACCTTGGCGTAACCATTCAGGCAGATATCATCAAACAAAAACTACCTACTAATAATGGTGGTTATAACGCACTGAAGTTTGGTAAGACTCATAAAGATGTATACGAAAAGCTGACAACTGATCATCCGATAGACCTTTGCCGCTACCAGGTAGCCAATTGCTATATGGGTAGGGTAGGCCTGATCAACTCCGGTGGTGAAAGTAAAGGTGCATCTGATATGGCTGAAGCTGTAATGACTGCTGTTGTCAACAAACGCGCAGGCGGAATGGGGCTTATCAGTGGACGTAAAGCATTCCAGAAGCCAATAAACGAAGGTGTGGCACTGCTGAATACGATACAGGATGTATACCTGGATAATGAAATTACCATTGCATAAGTCACTAATAATAAATCTTAATATAAAAGGCTGCTTGTATTAAAACACGGCAGCCTTTTTAATTTTTCGGAATTATAAATAAGGTTAATTTGCGCCGTTATAGCTGAAATGTATATACATTGTCATATTATATATGCTTGAACCGCAATGTGAAGCAACAAAAAATACTTAATTTTATCATTAAATTGATTACCACTACTCAAAAACCAATTTTTATGAAAGCAATGGATACCGGACTTAATAAATTCAACAATAATATGATATCAAACTTTACAAAAAAACCTAAAAACAACTTGTCATTGTACAGGACAGTAACCCTTGCTTTTGCACTCATCATGTTGAGCATTTCAGCCAATGCGCAATATTGCAACTCGGGCTTCTTTTCTTCAGGATGCTCTGCTTTCGGAGATCAGATAGATGGTTTTACAACATCGGGTGGTAGCACTAATATCAGCAACACTAACAGTGGTTGTAGTTCAGGCAGCTATTCCTATGTTTCATCACAGACACATACCACTGTACCGAGCGGCACCGTGAATTTTACTATCAACAATAACCCTAACTATGGTGAGTATTACAACATATTTGTAGACTGGAACCAGGATGGTGATTTTTTTGATGCAGGTGAGACTGTATATACAGCATATATCAACTATAGTGCAAACGGAACCGGTTCATTCAGTGTTCCATCTTCTGCTACACCAGGCCTCACGCGTTTAAGGGTATTCGCAAATTATGGCGGATATGCTACAAATGCATGTACAGGTGGTACATGGGGTGAAGTGGAAGACTATGATTTTTACATAGTTAGTAACTGTAACGCACCTGCCTCTGTCACTACAACGCTCATTGCTTCTATGAGCGTAGATTTCAACTGGACACCTGTTACCAATTCACAAGGTTACCAGTATGCTATTACAACAACCGGTAATCCTCCACAGACAGGTACTGCTACTACTAATACCTCAGCTACCATAAAAGGTCTTACACCTTCTACTCTGTATTATCTGCACGTGCGTAACATGTGTACTGGTTATGGTTCTGTATGGACCACGATTCAGTTTACAACATTACCACCGTGCGTCGTAGCTCCTTCCGGTATCAATGTACCTTATGTTGACTCTAACTCGGCTAATGTATCATGGCCGACAGTCGGTACAGGTCTTGAATATGACTACATTGTACAACTCGATACAACAGCTCCTGATACTAATTCAAATATCAAAACCACTACCAGCAATCAGATAGGTTTAAGTGCTTTGGAAGCAGGTAAAACATATTACTTTTTCCTTAGGGTAAGGTGCCAGGGTAATGACACATCCGGATGGATACTGGATTCGCTGTACGTTCCGTTCCCTTGCCGTGCTCCTAATGTTATGTTCAGCGATATAAACTCTAACAGGGCTGTAGCATACTGGGATGCACCTATTACTGCAACAAGCTACGAGATACTCAACTCGTCATCTATGACAACCCCCACAACAGGTATACCTACGGTGCAACAAAGCTACTTGTTCTCATATCTTGATGAAGGTAAAGTATATTATATGTACGCTAAGTCTTATTGTGATGACAAAGGTATAAAATCAGAGTCTCCGTGGGCTACTTTCCTTTACAGTACCTGGGCGCTTGATGTAAATGATCTGGATGTAAACAATCAGATGAGTGTATACCCTAATCCAGTAGACAGGCAAATGACGGTAGATATACAAGGACAAGTAGGTGAAAATGCTTCGCTACATATAATGGATGTTACCGGCAGGGTGCTGAGTGTACATTCAATTTCGTCAGGTAGGAAAGCCCATATTAACGTTGAGCAATTACAGCCTGGTATGTATATACTGCAATTCTCAGACAACGACAGGAAAGAGCAGGTTAAGTTCAATAAGTTCTAACTATTTTAATTATAGATAAAAAATCACCCATAAAGGGTGATTTTTTTTGCACTTTTTTCAGGAAATATATTGCTGGCAGTTAATGTGTTATGCCTGTTTCGATTAGTATACAGGTGTATTATGTCATATTTATTAATAAAAAATACAATAATTTAACCAACAATGCACCCCGTTTAATGGTCTTTCAAGGTATATGCTGTGTTTTTCGTTGAGAAGCCGGCGTATCATCTTACGGCAATTGTAAACCTTGAACAAATTAAATGAAATGAAAAAGAGATACTATCTTAAGTACCTGTTTTTGATCACTGCATTACTGTTTTCATTCTCTCAGCGATCATTAGCGCAATCTGTCGTAGCCTCCGGTTACAATTTTACAGCCAGCTCAAGAACATTCAGCTACCTTAGCTCCGGTACCAGGGTTACTGCTGTAGAAGTAGACGATGGTTACACAACCATTCCTATTGGTTTTACCTTCCGCTTTTGCGGCGCTAATTACACAGACGTAACCGTTTGTTCAAATGGGTGGTTGAGGTTTGGTACAGGCGTAGGCTCTGCCGTACCTAACTGGAACTATAACGCCACACCAAATTCTGGTATTGAGCCTGCAGTATATGCGTTGTACGAAGATATTAGTGGAGTAGGCGGTACTTCAACATACGTTACAACAGGAACTGCTCCTAACAGAATATTTACATGGGAGTGTCGTAATTATCTTTGGGATTATGCCGCCTCAACACCCAGTGTGTCATTCCAGGTTTTGTTGTATGAAGCTACCGGCGTGGTGGAGTGTATCTATAAACAGGAATCAGGTTCTGTTTCTTTAGGGAGTAGTGGTGGCGCTACCATCGGTATCGGTAAGTCTTCAACAGACTGGCAGGTGCTTAACAATGTAAGCAGCAACCCAACCTCCTCATCATCTACATATACAGCTAACCTGAGTTCGGTACCTGCAACCGGGCAGAGTTATGCCTGGGATCCGGGTGCACCCTGCGCTTCACCGTCTGGACTGGCTACAACATTGGTCAACTCAACTCATGTTGATTTCTCATGGAATGCTGCAGCGGCAAGTGTGGGTTATGAGTATGTAATTGACCAGAACTCTGCTGCTCCCACATCATCGGCAAATGTCGTTACAACTACGAGTACTTCTGCCAGTGCAAGCGCGTTACAACCCTCTTCATTATATTATATTCACCTGCGCAATCAGTGCGGAACTAATAACTACTCTCAATGGGTTACTATTTCATTTAATACTTTGCCTCCTTGTGTTATTGGTGCACCGGGTATACAAATACCACAGATCGACTCAAACTCAGCTACTGTGACATGGCCAACCGTAAGTACCAGCATAGAATATGAGTATATTGTAAAGACAGATAATACACCACCATCAAGTGGTAGCTCAGGTACAACAACTACTACCAACCAGGTTAACCTGACCTCCCTTCAATCGGGTAAGACTTATTATATCTTCCTGAGAGTGAAATGCTCAGGCAATGATAGTTCAGCATGGATAGTTGATTCGGTTTATGTACCTATACCATGTCGCGCACCCAATGTTGAGTTCAACGATCTGAGCAGTAACCGTGTTGTAACTTTCTGGTCAGCACCACTGACTGCTTATGAATATGAGATAATAAATTCCTCTACACCGATAAGCAATCCGACATCGGGAATAAAAACAACCAGCACCAGTCGATTATTTTCTTTCCTTGATGAGGCAACTGAATACTACGTATATGCAAGGTCTTATTGCGAGGACAAAACAATAAAGACAGTGTCTAAATGGTCTACAACTACTTACACTACCTGGAAACTGGGAGTTGATAATATTTCCGGTCAGGTCAATCAGCTATTTATTTCTCCCAACCCTGTTCATGACAGGGTTATTGTGATGGTAGACGCTGTAGATCATGATGGTAAGATAAGCATTATGGATATGACAGGTAAATTGCTCAGGTTGCAGACTGTTGACAGCAAAAGGATAATTATTGATGTAAATGACCTTGCACAAGGCTTATACATTGTTCAATACACAGATAGAAATAATACACTTAAAGCCAAGGTATATAAGCAATAGTATTAATTATCGGTTAAAGATTCTTGCAAATAGCCACGATTTTTCGTGGCTATTTTTTTTGCTTTTTAATTTGCAAAGGCTAATTTTTTTTGTAAGTAATTGATAGGCAATGTGTTGTGATTTTTTTAAATGGTATTGATATTTATGTGTTTTTTTATCTATTTTTAAATCACTCTTCTACGCCTGCATCGTCAATGAAAATATGCAGGACTGTTATCCTGCATGAGCCCCTGTTATCATAGTAAACGAATTACTGAATAATGACAAAAATGTATTTTTCGATACGTAAAAATTAACTAAAATTCCATTATGAGAAACAAGATCTCTACAATTTCTAATGTTGTGATAGGCAGGTGTTCGGCGGCTTTGCTCACTTTATTTACTGTGCTTTTAGTTAATACTTCTGCTTTGCGGGCGCAGGTGCTTACTTATTCACAGTCGTTCACACAAAGCGCTACTTCAACAACACAGTGTAATGCCTGGGAAACTTTCAGGGCGTCACTTCTTGTATATTCATATACCAGTGTAAGTATAACAGCCGGTTCTACTCCGGCTACCATTACCTGTACTAACCCCACAATTGTTGCAGATATTGCCCTTTGTTTAAGAACGGGTGTATCAAGAACATGGACAGATGGTTCTAATATATGGAATGTAGGTACTTGTGGTTCCGGTGGAAGCCCTACAGTAACAGGCTGGGAGTTGTCTGTAAATAACGGCAACTGCCTGTGTTCTTCAGGATATTGCGCACGCCCCTGTATCGGCAACTTGAATTGGGGTGGACAGGGTACAACCTGCAGTGCCCCTTCTCAGACCATAACAGTTGAATTCAATGCAGGCCCTCCTTGCCCGATCCCAACCAATGTTACAATTACAGCTGTGTATTCAAGCGCAGTGTTCTTTACATGGACACCTCCTACAGGTTCAAATGGTTCTGAGTTCATTGTAGACCAGAATGCTACTGGTCCTACCGGTAACCCGACAGGTACAATTACTACTAATACTACTGCTTCACAGGGTGGTTTGACACCTTCGACTACCTATTACCTGCATGTACGTAACAGGTGTGATAGCCCAAGTAAATCAGTATGGGTAACAACGAGCTTCACAACTCTGCCTCCTTGTATCATACCTCCTTCAATAAAGATCCCGCAGATAGATACCAATTCTGCCACCATCCAATGGGCCACAATTACGCCGGCAATATTGTACCAGTATTTTATTAAGGACAATAATACACCCCCTACTACAGATGTTGGTTCGAGTTCAACTACATCCAACCAGGTGCAGGTAAGCGCCCTGGATCCGGGTAAAACATATTACATCTTCCTGAGGGCTAAGTGTCTGGGTGGAGATAGCTCAGCATGGGTACTGGATTCTTTCTACGTGCCTATACCTTGCCGAGCACCTTCGGTTCAGTTCAACGACCTTAACTCAGAAAGGGTAGTTGCATTTTGGAACACACCGGCAACAGCATACGAATATGATATATTGAACTCCTCAGTGCAATTAACCACTCCAACAGCAGGTATCAAAAAATCTACCAACAGCTACCTGTTCCCATACCTGGATCCCAACACAACCTACTATGTTTATGCAAGGAGTTATTGTGATGACCATAATATAAAATCAATATCACCTTGGGCAGAAACTATGTATAAAACATGGGCACTTGCTGTAGGGGATGTAGAAATGGAAACAAATAGTGTTAGCGTACTCCCCAACCCGGTAACTAACCAAATGGTAGTAACTATTACCGGCAAGGTCGGTGCGGATGCTAATGTCACTGTAATGGATGTTTCTGGCAGGGCGCTGAAAACTATCCCTGCCAACAGTAAAAAGATCACAGTGAATATGACCGAGTTCCCGGCAGGTGTGTATGTGCTGCAATATGCGGATGATGCACGCAGAGAACAGGTAAGATTTAACAAACAATAGAAACAGTAGATTAGTAACATATTAATCTTGACAATACGAGGGCTATCGGTTAACGATAGCCCTCTTTGTATTTATCTACTTCTAATTCGTTGATATGCAACTACTAATTACATATAGCATGTCGATTCAGGTCTGATTAATATTCTTAATTCAGACATTAACTGAAAATTAAAAACCGAGGGCGCTTTTCCTTTGATTTGATAAATTCTATAATATTCATTTTAGTATACTTCCTCATATCCCGGTTTGTTCATCGCGGTGAAAGCATGTTATATTATTTCCGGTATCTGCCATTATAAATGAAGATGATCGGCAGAGTTATTCAGAACCACGTTTTGTAACATCTGAAAAAATACAAACAGGTAACTAAAAATAAATATTGCTATTATGAGATCATTTTTATCCGGGTACAATCATTCATTATTATTAATTATCCTCTGCTTTTTAGGTGCTACAGGAGCTAATGCTCAGTATTGTTCTGCTACATACAGCGTACAATGCAGCAGTTACAATATGTATATCCGCTCTTTCAGTACTACAGGAGGCATAACTAATATCACCAACAACAACACCTACTGCAGTAATACCTCTACTAGTTATACATATTACAGCGGTATGGTACATGAAGGAGCTCCTCTTTCTTCAGTCAATTTCTCTGTTACTATCGGGTCCAGCTACCCCCAGGGAGTTGTGATATGGGTAGACTGGAACCAGGACGGTGATTTTAATGATGCCGGTGAAAAAGTATATAATCCCAGCAGCACTATTTCTGCGGGTGGAACGCGCACGGGTAGTTTTACGATCCCTGTTACGGCATCGATCGGTAATACACGTATGAGGGTTAGGTCATCCTACGCCACCACAAGTGTTCCGCAATGTGGTAACCAAAGCTATGGTGAGTGTGAAGATTACAATTTTACTGTGGTAAGTAACTGCGCCGCACCCGCATCAATTAATATAGGTGCTGTCAATTCCGGCTCCGTACAGTTCAACTGGTCGGCGGTCACAGGTTCGCTAGGGTACGATTATGCGGTTACTACTTCACAAAATGGTCCATCTTCAGGTTCCGGCTCTACCAATAATACATCAGCGCTGGTAACAGGTCTCAGCCCAAATACAACTTATTTTGTTCATGTAAGAAATAACTGTGCAGGTTACCCTTCGCAATGGACGACAAGCGCGCCTTTTACAACACTTCCTCCTTGTTCCGAGCCCTCAGGGTTTGCTGTAACATATGTAGATTCAAGTTCTGCAGATTTTACCTGGACACCTTTGTCTACTGCGGTAGAATATCAATATTTTATTGACCAGGACAGAGCGACACCAACATCAGCACAAGGAGCTAATTCTACTACCAGCAATTATGTAAGCACAACAGGTTTAACAGAAGGAAATACTTATTACGTGCATATGCGTTCTTTATGCATTGGTAATGATAGCTCGGGTTGGTCGCTGGATTCATTCTATGTACCTATAGCATGCCGCAGTGCTATAGTTATGTTCAACGACCTAACAACAAGCAGGGCGGTAGCGTACTGGGCACCTGCCAATACAGCCATTGAATATGAATATGCTATTACCGAAACATCAGCTCTGCCACCTGTAGGCAGTAAAACGGTTGCATTGAGTAAGCTGTTGCCTTACCTTGATGATAAGACAACATATTATTTCCACACCAAGAGCTATTGTGATGATCATGACATCAAGACATCATCATCCTGGGCTACCTTCTCTTTCAAGACAATTGGTGTAGACGTAAATAATATTGATATCAGCGATAAGCAGATATTCCTGTATCCTAACCCTGTCAGGGAACAAATGATAGTTAATATAACGGGCAGGCCCAATAATAATGGTGTTATACATATATTGGATGTGACGGGAAAGTTATTGATGACTGAAAACATAACAACAGACAGGATAACAATAGATGTAAGTAACCTGTCTGCCGGAATGTATATAGTACAGTATTCAGATGATACACATCGCAAACAGGTTAAGTTCAATAAACGATAATAGCATCTATTTTTTAACTAATAATTAAAGCCGGAGAAATTTCTCCGGCTTTAATTATTAAAACATATTAAACTACCTAACCATTTTGATTTTGTTGCTGTCTGCCCGGGTACATACAGAATGCAACAGGCTAACAACAACTACTTTCAGGGAGAGTGTTGTTTGATTGTTGTGTCCTGTTATGGTAACAGATACGTAAACAAAATCAAACGATATGAAAATCAGGATCTACTCATTTTCCAAAACCGTGCTGCTTGCCCTGGTAGCTTCCCTGTCTTATGCAGACGCTTCAGCGCAATTACCTGCGTTAAAACAATGTAGCCCTTCTTTAATACCTAATTTTGTAGTAGGGTGTACAAACGGTGGATATATCAACAGTGTAACAACTACGGGTGGAAGCAATAATATCACTAACAACAGCACAGGTTGTGGCAATACTAGTACTTCTTATTCTGACTATACGACTTCCGGCATGAAGGTTACGCAGGAAGCAGGCAAATCTGTCACAGTTAATGTAACATGGACACCTAATACAAACAATCCTTATTTTATAGAATCTTCTATTACTAAGGTATATATAGACTGGAACAGAAATGGGCTGTTTGAAAACAATGAATACATTGCCCCTGCTTCTGTAATACCTACCAACCCCCATGTACATACCGTTAGTCCCAGTCACCTGACAGTAAACGTTACAGTAGATGTACCTGCATATGCCAAAGACGGTCTTACAAGGATGCGAATAGTAACAGGAGCCGATAATCATATTTATGGTTTCAATACAGATGCTTGCGGGAATGCAAAGTATGGTGAAGCAGAAGATTATGTTTTTGAGGTAATAAACCCTTGTGTACCACCAAACGTCATTTCAGTTGCTAATGTTGACTATAAATCTGCAGACATTACATGGACGCCCAAACTTAACTCTGAAATGTATGAATATGTCATTACTCCGGTCGATACGATTCCACATGACACCGTGATAGGTTTTTCATTTACTACAACACCATCTGTAGATGTCGATACATTTCAGTGCAATGTGAAATATTATGTATTAGTACGTGCTATTTGCGATACGGCAGGTAAAACTACACCCAACTGGAGTAAATCAGCCTGGATGAGGGATTCATTTGTGACAAATCCATGCTGCCATACACCGGTAGTGACGGTTGATAAGGTAACACACAACACTGCGCGTTTCTCCTGGATGCCTATCGCTACGGCATTAGGTTATGAATATGCAGTTACAACAGTACCTTCTCCTCCACAACAAGGTACTTTCACCACACAAACAGTAGTGTTGCAACAAGGGCTGTCTTCAAAAACCAACTACTACTTGTTCGTACGCAGCCGTTGCACACCTACTCCGCAGTCTGATTGGACGATGAATACCTTTAAAACAGAAAAAACAACATCTGTTGACGGGCTTAACGTCCAAGATGGATTCAGTTTGGATATATTTCCTAACCCGGTAACAGACAGGATCAACATACAACTTAATGCCGAACCGGCTGCCAATGCCTTCATAACGATCTTTGATCTGGCAGGTAAACAGGTTTACCGAGGTAATGTGCAGCGAAAGACAATCCTGATTGATGCCTCTGAGATACCGGCAGGTATATACATTGTGAAATACACAGATGAGATACATAATCAGATAAATAAGATAACCAAATAAGTAATACACACATGAGCAAGCACCATCAGGTAACAAAGTTTAACTATCAGGAATACATGTTATGATTTTTTGTTGTTTGATGGTCTTGTTTGTTGATTTTCAATAATATCAGCGATGCGAGGTTTTTGAAAATTGTTGCACCGAATGGGCTGTTGATATTTTTTTTAATCAGAAACATTCCATAAATTTAAGCTCTATATTTACTGTTTTTTGTATATTGTACTTTGAACAAATTTTAAATACGATAATTAATAGGTGTTCGTTATGAAAATAAATCGATACTCTTTATTTCCTAAAGCCTTCCTGCTGGGGTTAGTGTTGCTTATTTCAGGCTTTAATGCTAGTGCGCAGATGCCACCGCTTACAGCTTGTAGTCCTTCATTGATACCCTATTTTGGTATAGGATGCTCCACAGGCGCTTCTATCAGGAGTGTTGTCACCACCGGAGGTATTGTAAACTTCAATAACTCAAACACCAACTGTGCCAACTCTTCTACGTCTTACTCTGATTATACTACGGAGTCTTTCTACGTAAAACAGGAAGCATTCAAATCATTTAACGTAGCTATTACCTGGAATGGGAACTCTTCTCAGAATATCGTTTCTTCATTAGACAAAGTGTTTATCGACTGGAACAGAGATGGTGACTTTGATGACCAGGACGAGTATATTTCTCCGGGGCCTATTCAGGGTACACACCCACATGCCCACCAGACAGCCAACTCAACTATTACTGTTAAGGTGGATGTCCCAGGGCATGCTAAAGAAGGTATTACCAGGATGCGTGTTATTACTTCTTCTTTGGGTGTAATATACGATCCGGGTGTAACAGCTTGCCAAGGTAGCCGTGGAGAGGCTGAGGATTACAGGGTAGAGGTTGTGAACCCATGTTTACCTCCAAATGTGATCTCTGTAGCTAATCTCGACTACAAATCTGCAGATTTTGCATGGACACCTAAACTGAACGCTGAGTTCTATGAGTATGTTATCACCCCGGTTGATACTATTCCACACGATACAGTAGTTGGTTTCACATTTACTACTACTCCGTCTGTTGATGTTGATACTTTCCAGTGTGATACTAAATATTACATCATGGTTCGCCTGATTTGCGACAGCGCACGTAAGATCGCTCGGGACTGGAAGAAATCTGAGTGGGTAAGGGACTCATTTACCACACAGCCCTGTTGCTATACACCACAAGTAAAAGTGGATAAGATAAGCAGCACTACTGCCCGTGTACAATGGGATCCGATAGCTACTGCACTAGGATATGAATATGCAGTAAGTACCACAACAGACCCTCCACAGAAAGGCACCTTTACCACCAGCACCTCTGTAGTATTACAAGGTCTGGCAAGCAAAACAACATTCTTCGTTCATGTACGCAGCCGTTGTACTCCTACACCTTTATCAGGTTGGGCTAAGTCTGGCTTTAAAACACTGGGGCCATTGTCTGTAAACACATTGTCTCAAACAGGATTGTTCGTAATGGATGCTTATCCTAACCCGATGCAGGATAACCTAACAGTTCAGTTCAATGGCCAGATAGGCAACAATGCAAGGTTGACACTGATAGACCTGACCGGAAAAGTAGTGTACAATGCGCCTGTTTATTCTGATAAAGTGACTATAGATGCAGCTGAACTACCATCAGGTATTTATATAGTGAAATACACTGATGATGTTCATAACCAAGTAATGAGGGTTACTAAGAAATAATAACAACAGAATTTATACATACCAACGTCCCTCTTGCAAAGAGGGACGTTTTATTTTATCTCAGTAATAAGATTCAGTTGTATGCGATTATGATGTAGTAAGGCATACAATAAAACGCCCGTATGATGCATCATACGGGCGTTTTATTGTATTATATGATCTTTATTTATTTCAGTTTGAAAGCTTTCTTCACTTTGCTTACGTAATCCAGCTTCTCCCATGTGAACAACTCAACCTTCATTTTTTTGGTTTTACCTTCACCATTGGTGAACTGTTTGGTAACCGTCTCGTTATTACGCCCCATGTGACCATAAGCAGCACATTCGCTGTACATTGGCTGGCGTAGTTTCAAGCGCTGCTCAATGTAGTAAGGGCGCATGTCAAATACACTTTCTACTACTTTCGCAATCTGGCCGTCAGTCATATTTACTTTTGCAGTACCATAGGTATTTATGTAAACACCCATTGGTTTGGCAACACCGATTGCGTAGGATACCTGTACGAGTACTTCATCACAAACACCAGCTGCAACAAGATTCTTAGCAATGTGACGGGTAGCGTACGCAGCAGAACGATCTACTTTGCTTGGGTCCTTACCTGAAAACGCACCACCTCCGTGTGCACCTTTACCTCCGTAAGTATCTACGATTATTTTACGTCCGGTAAGGCCTGTATCTCCGTGTGGACCACCAATAACAAATTTACCTGTAGGGTTAATGTGGTAGTTGATCTTTTTGTTGAACAGGTGCTTGTACTGGGGATATGCTTTCATGATACGCGGTATCAATACATTCAGCACATCTTTCTTAATAGCTTCCTGCATTTTTTTCTCGTCAGCAAAATCGTCATGTTGTGTAGATATAACGATAGTGTCGATACGAACAGGTTTGTTATCATCGCTGTACTCAAGAGTTACCTGGCTTTTTGCATCGGGGCGAAGATATTTCATAAGCTTACCTTCTTTTCGGATGGCAGCCAGTTCCAGCAAAAGGGCATGTGCCATATCAAGTGCCAGTGGCATATAGTTAGCGGTTTCGTTGGTGGCATAACCAAACATCATGCCCTGGTCGCCTGCTCCTTGTTCTTCTTTTTTCTTTTTATCTACACCCTGGTTAATGTCTGGTGATTGCTCATGTATAGCCGACAATACGCCGCAAGACTGTGCTTCAAACATATATTCGCTCTTGGTATAGCCGATTTTTGCTATCACCTCTCGGGCTATGGATTGTGCATCGATGTATGTTTTGCATTTTACCTCTCCAGCTAGCACCACTTGGCCTGTAGTTACCAAAGTCTCACAAGCGATCTTTGCGTTGGCATCCCATGCAAGAAAGTTATCAACAAGAGCGTCAGATATCTGGTCTGCTACCTTGTCAGGATGTCCTTCTGATACGGACTCCGAAGTGAATAAATAGGACATTCTTTTTATTTTATGATTTAACTGTTAAAATGATAATTCTTTTCACTTATTCCACGGTTACTGATTTTGCCAGGTTACGCGGTTGATCTACGTTGCAATCGCGTAGAATAGCTATGTGATAAGCCAGCAACTGCAACGGGACAATACTGATAAGCGGAGAGAGTATCTCTTCCGTTTCAGGCACTTCGATTACGTGATCAGCCAGATCACGTATCATAGTATCTCCTTTGTGTACTACTGCTATGATACGGCCTTTGCGGGCTTTCACCTCCTGAACATTAGAAACTATTTTCTCATAAGCACTCTGGTTAGTTGCCAGAAATACTACAGGCATCTCTTCATCTATCAGTGCTATCGGTCCGTGCTTCATCTCTGCAGCCGGGTAGCCCTCAGCATGTATGTAGGATATCTCTTTCAGTTTCAGTGCACCTTCCAATGCCACCGGGAAGTTATAACCACGTCCCAGGTACAGGAAGTTCTTTGCATCTTTATATTGGGCTGCCAGTTCTTTTATCTGCTGATCCAGCTTCAGTACTTCTTCTATTTTCTTAGGAATGTTTTCCAATTCGTATAATATCTCGCGCAACCTTGATGTGGACACGCTGCCTTTCTCATGTGCCATCTGCAGCGCTATCAGAGTCAGTATGGTGATCTGCGTTGAGAAGGCCTTGGTAGATGCCACACCTATCTCAGGGCCGGCATGTGTGTAGGAACCTGCATGAGAAGCACGCGCAATAGACGAACCGATGACATTACAGATACCATATATCAAGGCGCCTTTGCCCTTAGCCAGGTCAATGGCAGCCAATGTATCTGCTGTTTCACCACTCTGCGATATCGCCATGACGATGTCAGACTCATTAATGATCGGGTTGCGATACCTGAATTCAGAAGCATATTCTACTTCAACAGGCACACGTGCTAGGTCTTCTATGAGGTACTCACCAATCAGGCCACTATGCCATGACGTGCCACAGGCGGTTATCAGTATGCGTTCAGCATTATCTATACGATTCACATATTCTGACAGTCCACCCAGTTTTATCCACCCTTGCGGGGCGTTCATACGGCCACGCAGGCAGTCAGCTATTACCTTTGGCTGCTCATATATCTCTTTTAGCATAAAATGCTCAAAGCCGCCTTTCTCTATCATTTCAAGGCTCATTTCCAGCTCTTGAATTGCAGGGCTTTTCTCAACATTGCCCAGCGTTTTGATAGTATAGTGGCCGTCACGGTTGATCACTGCATACTCCTGCTCATCGAGATATATTACGTTCTTAGTGTATTCTATGATCGGTGTAGCATCTGAGGCAACAAAAAACTCTCCTTCGCCAATACCTATTACCAGCGGGCTGCCTTTGCGGGCTGCCACCAGCTGATCAGGGTTGGTTTTATCTATAACGACGATCGCATAGGCACCTACCACCTGGTTCAGTGCAACACGCACGGCATCTTCCAGTTCCGGGTAATCTTTGCGTACCTCTTCTATCAGGTTCACGAGTACCTCTGTGTCCGTGTCAGATTGAAATGTATACCCACGTTTTTGAAGTTCTGCCTTCACCGAAGCATAGTTCTCAATAATACCGTTGTGAATGATGGCAAGGTTACCAGATTGCGATATGTGCGGGTGCGCGTTTCTGTCGTTAGGTTCGCCATGTGTCGCCCAGCGCGTATGTCCTATGCCTATAGTAGCGCTCAGTTCCTGTCCGTCAGTTACTTTCTCCAGTTCGCTTACTTTGCCGGCTTTTTTGTATATCGTCAGGTTGCCGTTTAGCAGGGCCACTCCGGCACTGTCATACCCCCGGTATTCCAGCCTCTTAAGGCCTTTAATTAATATAGGAAATGCGTCTTTGCTGCCTATATACCCGACTATGCCGCACATAATATAGTTTTTTAGTTTGGTTTTGCGTAAACGATATTCAATTGCATTTTGTAGGTGCTATGCCCACGGCCACCTGCCACGAGGCGGTATGCACCAGGGAAGCCCTTGGACCCTTTTATACGCAAATGTAATTCATTACGCTTATCAATAATAGCATTTTGTAACTCTCTGGGTACATTAATTCTATATGTCGTAATGTCATTACCCTGGCTATCTTTTTCAGTTCTTTTCAGTCCATCGATGTATTGTACAGCAGCTGTTATATCAGAGCTGATAAAGTCCAGTATCTCATACTCGGAACCATCTTCATTAACGCCAACAGGGATAAGCCTGGAGGGTGTAAGCAGGCTGTCGGCGTCTACACCACTGCTTATCTTGGTCAATACTATCTCTGCCTTGATGATAGAAGCTACAGGCAGGTTGCTTATGTACGGCACGCGTATATCAATACAGACACCAGGCTCGTGTTGCAGCAGTAAAGTGTCATCAGATATATTGATAGTGCTGTTGTAACGGTTGATGAAGGTTTCAGCAGGGTAGCCCGAATAGTTGCGGCTGATATGGCTGTAAGCAGCTGTTTTTTCAACATTGCTCTCGCGCCTGTAATTGAAGAATGCTACCTTGGTTATTGTCGGGTTACTGTCTTCCCTGTAGTAAAAAGCAACTGCTGCATTGGAGTAATCGCTTCCACCGTCCAGCACGATATAGGGTATCAGGTCGGTATTGTTGGCCATGTTTGTGGCTGAATCCGGAGCTACATAAAAGCCATTGAAGTGCGCAAGGAATTCAGCCTCGGTGTTGTAAACATGTTTGTCATCGCCAATATTACTGGTCACGTCATCAATAAAAGCCTGGCTGAGTGGTATGCGCAGGTGCTTGAAACCAGCCTTGCCATCTATTACGTAAGGGGTGTCCGTTATGCTTTTCTGCAGGTCAATAGTGGCTTCTCCGAGTAAGGTGCTGTTTACCTGCAGGTCCTGGTTACTGTAATAGTCATTGTCTATTGACATGGGTTCTTCTACACGGTATACTCTATATTTCTGCGGTTTGGGATCGGTTCTGTTGCCCCAGGCAAAGCCTGAGAACGGCATGATCAATACAGCCGAGTCAACATGGTAACCACCCGATGAGAATGAAAATGAGTTAACGGTAGGTAATACCTGGAAATAGATCCCGGCGTTGGTTTTACCGAAGAATGGATCGACGATAGTACCCAGTCCGAATATTACAGGTAAACCACTTATTTTCTCACTGGTTTTATATTTGTCAACCAGGAATGTCTTGGTAATAACGGTCATTGTATCACCAACACTTTGTGTACCCAGGTAGTTATCTCCCGGTGTAATGTTCGATTTTACGATGGTGTCTTCCTTGCACCCTGTGCTCAGCAACAAGCCCAGTGCTATGATCAGTATGCCGGTATTAAATGAATAACGCTGCTTCAAAAAAATGTGATTTACTGCGAAAGTGATAAAAGTTATACTAAGACTCTGTTAAGCTTTTGTATAAGTCCAGCAATGCACTTACATCTTCCTTCCAGCCTTCATCATATTTTACAACTTTTTTATACCTGCTTGGCTTTATTTCGTTAGTTATAGTCTTGTTTGTATCTGCATCACCATATACTACCACATCGGCATATTTGCTGGCACCCAGTGTCAGCGACTGGTTGGTACCATCCTTATATGGCTCTATGTCTTTATCTTTTATATCTGTGCTGATAATTGCCTTTTTCAGGAAGTTTTCGCCAAGGTCGCCCTCAAACTGGTCGTTCTGTGCAGTGTATACTACTTTCGAGTAGTTGAACACGGGCTCCTTTTTATAGGCGGTTTTCACATATAATGGTACCAGTGATGTCATCCAGCCATGGCAATGAATGACATCCGGCGGCCAGCCAAATTTCTTAACTGTCTCTAATGCGCTTTTACAGAAAAA
The DNA here is from genome assembly GCA_020636495.1 of Chitinophagales bacterium. Lineage (NCBI taxonomy): Bacteria > Pseudomonadati > Bacteroidota > Chitinophagia > Chitinophagales > Chitinophagales bacterium. The sequence continues at coordinate 1,190,300 of JACJXQ010000008.1, forward strand.
TATAGCACGCTCGCCATTGTCCTCAAAGAAACGGCCTTTATCATCGGCAAATACCTGTTTACGTTTGAAATAGTCCTCGTTATCCATAAAGTACACTTGCAGGCGTGCATTAGGCAATGAAGCTACCTTTATGATGAGCGGATAATCGTCCTTATCTATTATAATATTAATACCCGACAGGCGTACAACCTCGTGCAGGCGGTGGCGGCGTTCATTAATAGTTCCGAAACGTGGCATGATGATCCTAACTTCTACACCACTATCAAATGTTTTTACTGCCAGGCTATTCAGTATCTGGGCGAAATCGCTGAATTCCACATAAGGAGATAACTCGTTGGCAATGATTAAGACACGTTTTTTGTCTTCTGACATGCTTATGTATTAGTTGATTAAAAAGAAAGGTATTTACGAAAGTGAATGCAAAATTACGAAAATATTAATTTACAACGCTTACTTTGCGTTCTTAAAGGCATTTACGGCATAATGGTTATTTTCAAAAAGGCAGAGGATATTAACGCTTACTTATTGAATATCAGGCAGAAAGGTGCTTCTTTGGGCTTTATTCCCACCATGGGGGCATTGCATAAGGGGCATATATCACTGGTAGAACAGGCGCATAAAAACGGCGATATTACAGTTGTCAGCATATTTGTCAACCCTACTCAGTTCAATGATAAGAATGATTTTGATAATTACCCCTCTGCCATTACCGAAGATAAGATGCTGTTGGAAGCGGCTGGATGCGATATAGTATTTATCCCTTCTGTTGCGGAGGTATACCCTGAATCGTATGCAAAAACACCTGTATACGATTTCGGCTACCTCGATACGATTCTTGAAGGAGCACACCGACCGGGACATTTTAAGGGGGTTGGGCAGGTTGTCGCTCGCCTGCTGGAGATAGTAAAGCCTGACAACCTATACTTAGGACAAAAGGACTTTCAGCAGTGTATGGTCATAAAAGACCTGGCGAAGCAAATACCTCAACTGCATAATATGCATGTTAAGATATGCCCCACACTTCGCGAGCCTGACGGGCTGGCTATGAGTTCGCGCAACCGTAGGCTTACAGAACCAGAGCGCGCAGTGGCTAACTTGCTGTATCAATGCCTGGTGTCTATACAGACAAAAGCCGGGTTGCAGCCTTTCAGCGTCGTGAGGAAGGAGTGCATCGAGATATTGGCTGATAAGGGGCTTAAGCCAGAATATGTTGCGCTTGCAGATGCCAGCAACCTGGCGCTGCTTGATGAGTACGATACTGAACGCCAGATGGTGGCATTGATAGCCGCTTTTGTTGGTGATGTAAGGCTCATCGACAATATGTTGCTCAATTAAGGCTCGTAACTGTACTTTAGTTCATCCCCCGCTATTGAGTGGGGTTTATGCCCGAATCCTGCTTCCAGTGTTGGCTCATACCTGGCAGCTTTTTCTTTGCTCAGTTTTTTGCCATTCACAAAAATGCCCCGGGAATTATATTTCAGGGTGTGTTTTTTAGTGGTATCAACCAGCCCGTCCGCAGCCATCATTTTTATTACTTTATCTAAATAAGCAGTACTTTTTGTTTGCCCTGTAGATGATACAGGGTCATCAAAAGTTGCTGCATCATGAGGCAGTTTGGAGTTTGTGTCAAAACTTGTCGTGCTCCGTGCCCATTCAGGTATGGGCGAATTGTCAAACCTGCTTTCTCTTATGATACCGTTGGTTGTTCCTCCGGGTTTGTAGCCCAGCTCTTTTAGTATTTGTTCATAATGTTTAGCTCCGCTACCTGTTATGTGTTGATTGTTTACATACAGCCCATCTTCCATGTACGATATTCTGTAGTAAGAAGTTGTGTCCAACAGCCCGTCCCTTAGCATTGCCTGCACCATCTCGTCCAGTACAGTATTGTTTCGTTTGTTCTCTTCGTATTGTTTTTTGTTCTTTTCGTACTGCTTTTTACTCTCTTCATATTTTGCCCTTTCAGCCTTGGTCGGTTTAGGCAGCATAATGCCGAATTGTTTGCTGAATTCATCCTCCCGCACTGTTCGATGCAGTGTGCTGCTTATGGTGCCCCACATATTCACACTATCACCGTATATCGACCTGAATTTCTCTAGCCTCCTTTCATATCGCGTCCTTATATCCGTAGGTATGTCTTTGCCTTTTACAGAAAATTTCCCTTCCCTGTAACTTATTTCATAGGGTTTATCCTGTTCTATATATCCATCCCTTATTGCATCTACTATTGCAAAGCTCTGGTTACCAGTAGCAAACATCCTGTCACTAAGTATCCTCAATGCGTCATCTTCACTTACTCTGTTTTTTCCTGCATCGCTTTTATTAGGTGTCCATAAAATACTCGTCTTCTTGGAAATGCCTAATGCAGGGTCTGAATGTTGGAAAATTGTGCCATACTTCTTAACTATGCTGCCCGACTGTTTTTTATCGTTGATATATAAGCCCTTGGGTGAGTACTCCACCCGTACCGAATAGTTTGTGTCTATCAGCCCTTCTTTAGCCATCTCGTTGATAACATGGTCAGAATAAGTGTCGGTTGTTCCCGGAACTAACCCTGGTATATTGTCCCTGCTGTATGATGATTGCCTGTTGATAATATCATTCACGTTCACTGTACCTTTTATAGCGCCACTGTAATTCACTGACGGGTGATGTATCTGCACGAAACTAACATACTTACTGTTGTACTCATTTTGTTGCTCAGCTGTTAACGTTTTGTTTCTTATGGTTACTATACCATTTTTATATGCTATGTCGTACCGCTCACCTTCTTTCAGGATACCGTCTGCCAAAGCATCAGCTACTATGTATTTGGTGTCGTCATCTTTATACATGGTTTTGCTTGTATTGCGTAGCAGGTCTTTCGTTATAAAACTACTCATCCTGTCATAGTAGAATTGAGGAAAGGGTTTGTCTATCTTCCAGGTATAGGAGAATCGGGCTGTCTTACTGTTAATATCCAGGTCGCGTTCTATCTGCCTGAACATCTTCATATATTTTTCAGTCAGGCTGGCTTTAAACGGTTCGTAATTGAGGAACAACCCGTCCTTGGCCCTGTAATCTATCTCTGTCCTGTAATTGGTGTCAATCAGTTTGTCTTGCCGCAATTCCTTATATATGTTGGAAAGGATTTTGCTACGCTTCTGTTGTCTTTCTTTAAAGAGGAATTCACCATTCATAAAGTCAGAACGTGGATTCCGGATATCCGTGAAATGTACAGTCTTGGTAATGATGCCGTAACAATCCCTGCCTACATAATACTCCCTGAACTTTTTATATTTGGCATCATAGGCCTTTTCATCCTGTTTGGAGAATCGTTTGCCTGCAAATCTCGCTATGCTATCACCGAACGAAAGCGTGAATCGTTCACCATCTGCCAGGTAACCATCTTTTACGGCATCTGCCACCAGGTATTCTATTTTCCCTTCGTTGAACAGTATCTGGCTGATAGCAGCAAATTCATTTTGTAAAGGTGTAGCAGCTTTGTTGTGTTCAATATGCCTGCTCCTCAGCCCGTACAGATTCATTCTCCCCGACAATTTATCTTTTGCGAGGTCTATACCGAATTTTTCTCTGAACAGTCTGCGGTATTTTTTCTCCTGTTCCCCAGTTAGTTGGTTGCCGTTTATGTTAATGCCATCTGGCCCGTAGTTCAGTTCATAATCATCATTTGTATACAATGGCATATTGTCGTCCATGATATGATTAAATATCTCTGCCCAGGCCTGAGAAGTTATTCCGGCGTCAAAATGATCCCTCAGTGATACTTGTTGAAACTGCTCGCTGTAAATGTGGTCTATATCAAAAGCTTTTCTCCCATCCCCTACTTTAAATTCAACAACAGTATATTTTGTTTCGCCTTGTGCCACAAGAAAACGTTGTAGCTTGGCCAGGTATTTTTCTTTCAGGCTGCCTTCAGGTTTTACCGGGCCTTGTGATGATTCAAAGGCAAAATACTGCGGCCCCATATATAACATTTCAGCTTTAGAGGGCAATTTTATGATGCTATCGAGTACTGCATCTACAAAAATATATTTCTCATTCCCTGCCTCATACATCTCTTTGCTGATGCGTTGCAGCTTTTCCCTCGTGTTGTCATGCTCTTTTGAGAATAGGTCACTGCTGCCAACCAATAAGATACCCGTCACCAGCATAATGCTCGCCAGTATATAGGATAATGGCTTTTGCGACGTCTTCGCACTTGGCTGAACATTCAGTAAAGCCTGTATCCTCCCCAGTAGCGGGCTCTGCTTTTTCAGGCTTAGTGCCATACTGTTCTTGCGTGTATACATACCTGCTATCAAGGCCAGTGTTTCGGCCAGTTCAATGCTGCGATTGTGTTTTTTAGCAGTAGCATCACATGCCAGTTCTCGGTATTTGTCGCATTGTTTGCTTATCAGCCATACAAAAGGGTTAAAGAACATCAGGCAGTTGATGCATTGCGTAGCCAGGTTGATATAGTGGTCGTAATGTTTGTAGTGTGCTAACTCGTGCAGTAATATAGATTCCGCCTGTTCTGTACTCAGGTTGTTGGCAATAGCTACAGGGATCAGTATAATGGCCTTTGCATGTCCTATGATACAGGGTGAGATATTTCTTTTGGTAAAGGCAATGCTGATGTTGGCAGTGATGTTCAGTTGCTCTTTAGTTTGCTTAAGTAGTGTTTGCCACGTATCACTAGTAGGTAATGTGTTTTTTGTCTTCAACCATCTACTTTTTAGGTATTGTACTAATAGTCTTGCTGAGAAGAATAGCAGTCCTGCTAGGTAAAGCAGCAGTATTGTGTTGCTGTTTTCTTCAAGTGTGTTATTGACATGCTGCCATACCTGTTCAGACGTTAGTCTTGACTCAGGCAAGGCAGCAGTTTCTTGCATCACGTAGGGGAGTACGTTGACAGTTTTCGTATCGGTAGCAGGCAATGAAACAGAGTGTACAGGGGCTGCGTCTGTTGGCTCAGTTATCGTATACAGGGGTTGTATAAAACTTATAAACGAAACTAAAAGGATAATATTGCCTGCGTGATATTTAAGCAGCGGGTCGATATGCTTCATCGGTGCGAGTAGCAAACCGAATGTTGCATAACAAATGCCTGCCAACAGCAACGATTGCAGTATGGCCGTGGTAACCATGGGTGCTATCTGGTATATCATAATCTAAGGTTTTTTAGCTTGTTTAGCTTTGTCTATCGTCTGCCTGATCTGCTCCAGTTCTTCAGGAGTGGTCTTATAGTTGTTCAGCGCATTCAGTACCAGTTCTCCAGCACGTCCGCTGAACAGGTTCATCACCTTACTCATAAACTTCTGCTGTACTTTCTTTATATCCACATCAGGAAAGTAAATATGCTGCCTGCGACTGTCATCACGTGTCAGTAATCCTTTGTCATACATCACCTGCATTTGTTTCAGGGTGGTAGTGTAGCCAGCCTCGCGCACAGCACTCAGCGCTTCGTGCACCTCTTTTACAGTCGCCCGCCCCTGCTCCCAAAGTACTTGTAGTATCTCCAGTTCTGCTTCCGTTATATGTATATCCTTTTTGTTCATTGTACGATATTTGTCGTACTAAAGTACGATTATTATCGTATAACGCGAATCTTTTTTCAAAATTGTATGGAATGCACCCCCTTTTACTTTTGATTTCTAAATTTTAACCATATATTCATGTATCCGAAAATTGAATCTCCTAGATAATTATGATTATAGGCGTACTTAAAGAGCAGCAACCTGAAAAGAGGGTGTCGCTCGTGCCCGAAGTAGTTGCAGCATTGGTAAAAATGAACGTACAGGTATCTGTAGAAAACGGTGCAGGCGAAGCAGCTTACCACACAGACAAGGCTTATACAGATGCAGGTGCTACTCTTAAAAACCGCGACGCAGTTGCTGCCGAAGCTGATGTGTTGCTGACCATCAATTCAGACAACATTCCGGCTACGGTTAAGAAAGATGTTGTGCTGATAGGTGTTTTTCAGCCCCTGTTCGATACACAGAAAATGCAGGACCTGGCAGGCAAAGGTTATACTGTTTTCAGTATGGATAGTATTCCGCGTACCACACGTGCGCAGGCTATGGACGTACTCAGCTCGCAGGCCAACATCGCAGGGTACAAAGCAGTGTTACTGGCAGCTATGGAATATTGCCGGTATTTCCCCATGTTTATGACGGCGGCAGGAAGTATTCCTCCGGCCAAAGTGCTGATACTGGGTGCTGGCGTGGCAGGGTTGCAAGCCATAGCAACAGCCAAGCGCTTAGGTGCTGTTGTTGAAGTGTTTGATGTTCGTCCTGCTGTGAAGGAAGAGGTGATGAGTCTTGGTGCGAAATTCGTTGAGGTAGAAGGTGCTGCTGATGCTTCTAAAGCCGGTGGTTATGCCGTTACACAAACTGAAGAGTTCCAGGCAAGGCAGCGCGCCAAGATACACGAGCATGCTAAGAAATCGGATATAATTATCAGTACGGCACAGATACCCGGCCGCAAAGCTCCCATACTCATCACAAAAGAGATGATAGAGGATATGCGTCCAGGCTCTGTAATAGTTGACATTGCCTCTGTCAGTGGCGGTAATACGGACCTCACGAAGGACAACGAAAAGATACAGCACAATGGCGTGACCATCATAGGTAACTCAGCACTGCCTTGTGAAATGCCATCTGATGCCAGTAAGGTGTACAGCAAGAATGTGCTGAACTTCTTGAAACTCATCATTAATAAAGAAGGTGCACTTGAGTTGAATTATGAAGATGATATAGTAGCAGGTACTTGCATCTCAAAAGGTGGCAGCATTGTAAACGAGCGTGTACTGTCTTTCATTAACCCACAAACTACAAAAGCATAATTTTTATATGAACGCTTTATCAGAATTGTTTACTGACGCAGCAACGTATCGGTTGATCACCATCGTGATACTGTCTATATTTCTGGGTATCGAGGTGATATCCCGTGTGCCGTCTGTACTGCATACGCCACTTATGAGTGGTGCTAATGCCATACACGGCGTGGTTATTATAGGTGCTATCATCGTAATGGGTCAGGCCCCGGCAGATGATTACCTGGCACTTACATTAGGTTTCCTGGCAGTTATCCTTGGTACACTGAACGTAGTTGGTGGCTTCGTGGTTACAGACCGTATGCTGGAAATGTTCGGTAAGAAAAAGAAGAAAAAATAATTTTTGCAACTTCATTAATACATAATTGCATGTCTCAGCAAGCAATACTTTTATTAGGTTACTTAATAGGATCCATAACTTTCATTGTCGGACTTAAAATGTTGTCACACCCTGATTCCGCCCGAAAGGGTAACATGGTGGCGGCAGTTGGTATGACCGTTGCTATACTGGTAACAATATTTCTGTACCGTGATGAGAATGGTAATCCTCTGGGTAATTACGGTTGGATATTCGGTGGACTGGTGATAGGCACTGCTATTGGTACCTTCATTGCTAAAAAAGTACAGATGACGGCAATGCCGGAGATGGTAAGCCTCTTCAATGGTATGGGTGGGGCCTGTGCCATGTTGATATCGATAGTAGAGTATAATCACCTGCAACATAGCGGACACCCTGCACACATGGGCATCATGATAGTCATTGTTTTGGGTATGATCATCGGTACAGTGTCTTTTGCCGGTAGTATGATTGCATGGGGCAAGCTGGCAGGTAAAATAAAAGATAGGTCAGTACCGGCAGCACAGATCATCAACTTCTTATTATTCGCGGGCCTGATCATTTTGTCTGTAATGGTGATTGGCGGTTACAACACTTCACCTACAGTATTTTATAGCATCCTGGCTTTAGCGGCTTTATATGGTATCCTGTTCGTTATGCCAATAGGCGGTGCTGATATGCCGGTAGTAATATCACTCCTCAACTCATTTACAGGTGTGGCTGCAGCCTTTGGTGGTTTCTTATACGACAATCCTGTGATGTTAACAGGTGGTATACTTGTGGGGTCTGCGGGTACTATCCTTACTATTCTTATGTGTAATGCCATGAACCGTTCGCTCAAGAATGTATTGATAGGTTCATTTGGCGGCGGTGCAAAAGCTTCCGGCGGTGGTGATGGTAAAGAGCAGGGTAGCTATAAGGAGATTTCGCTCAGCGATACAGCTGTACTGATGGCCTATGCGCAAAAGGTAATGATCATACCGGGTTACGGTTTGGCAGTAGCCCAGGCACAACACGCCTGCCATGAGCTGGAAAAGCTGCTCAACGAGAAAGATGTGGAAGTGGTATATGGTATTCACCCTGTTGCTGGCCGTATGCCAGGACATATGAACGTACTACTGGCAGAGTCTGACGTGCCTTATGAAAAGCTTCTGGAAATGGAAGACGCCAACGACCAGATGAGTACTACCAATGTAGTGCTCATCATTGGTGCCAACGACGTGGTTAACCCCGCTGCCAAAGACGATCCTTCCAGCCCTATATATGGTATGCCTATTCTCGAAGTAGAAAAGGCCGAACATGTTATAGTTAATAAGCGTAGTATGAAGCCGGGTTATGCGGGTATAGAGAACGACCTGTTCTTCCGTCCTAAAACATCTATGCTATTCGGTGATGCCAAAAAGGTGTTGCAGGACCTTGTTGCTGAATTGAAACAGGTATAAAGTTCTACTTAATGATAGAAGAATAGCCCCGCACAAACATAAGCGGGGCTATTTCACAAACACTATAGGATAAAACAAACTAGGTTATGTAAGGCAATGCCGGAAGATCATCACAAAAACCGGCGTATGCCTTACATAATAGCATCCAGGTTAGCAGCTATAAGCAGCAATCCTAATATCGTAGTAAATAGTATTATCTTTTGAGTAAGCTCGTTGGTAAGTACAGCTTTTATGAAAACTGCCTTTTGGGCCATGGTATTCTTTACAGCATTGGTCATGCCTTGTAGGAAAGATATACGTGAAGTGTGTTGCATTGTCGTGTGTTTTATTTTTTGTTTTGTTTTCGTGGTAAGCAGGATAGGAGGTATTTCCTACAGACTGTTCAGGTACAGGACGCCGGCGGCGCAGCACAATGAAACCATAACGGCAAATACTTTGATGTATGTTTCTTTTATGGTTATGAATTTGAAACCTTCAGGTTGTTCAAAATCTCCGTTGCGTGTATTATACGCGATTGATGTTGTGTAATTCATCTCTATATGTTTTGTTTGTTTAAATATGTTTTCTCTTATCAGCCTGTATTAGATACATACAGCCAGTAACAGGCAAACCAGTATGCCGGCGAATAATGCGATCTTGGTATTAGCTTCTTTGCGAACGATAGCTGCAGCAGGATTAGCGTTATGAGTAGCAGCTATGTTTTGTGTGTAGTGGATGTTTAATGTTGCTTGCATGATCTTGTGTTTTTAAATGTTTTTGTTTTGTGTTTGTTTAAATGTGTTTTTATTTTCTGTCTGAAACGCTGTCGTTCCGTTGACAATACAAAGATGCGACACAAAGGGGGCCGTTTCCAAAAAATCGTTAATGGTTAACGCCCGCTTTGTAAATGCTTAACAGCATGATATGTTAACCGTTAACCATCTATTAAGAAATATGGGAGGGTATAAATACCCCCGCCAGGAGCTGAAAATAAGTACTGTGGCTATATTTGCAACTGTTAACTAATAGTGGATGTGAAGCACACTGAATCAGGTAGGTCGGTTTAGGTATTGTGCTTGGGAAAGATGATCTGCTACCAGGCAGACTTATGTCTCTATGTACAGGACAATAAAAAAACCCTTAGGAATAAGGGCTTTCTTACATATAGAGGATAAGAGAGAAATTGGTTGCCGGACATACGCATTCTTCACTCACTCGATAGAATGGTAGCCGGCAGTTTCTTAAATGATGTTTATCAGATGATCACCGCCAGTACCAGGCAGGTGATGATACCGATAAACAGTAATATTTTGGTTGTGATTTCCTTCCTGGCAGCTGTGTTGACTATTGCGGGTTGTTCAACTTTCTTTTCTTCGGCTATTATTTTTACCGGCTGCGTCTGTACAAATGAAGAAACGTATGACATAATTGTGTGTTTTTATTTTGTTTTGAAACGCCTTTGTTTCGCTGATGACACAAATATGCAACATAAATATGCCTTCTGCCAAATATTTGCTGACCCTTAACTGTTGATTTATAATCAGTTAACTAACGTAAGTGTTAATCGTTAACAAACGGTTAGTAAATATCATTGCCTATAATGTTTGACTCTGCGCTGTATCATAAGAGGGGTGCGTATTTGCTATATTTACATTAAAATGATAACTATTATGAGAGCATTGATCACACTTACGATATTTTTATTATCCTGCAGTATGGTTTATTCACAAACCGGTAACCAAAAAAGAACAGACACGGTGAAGCATGCTCAGGAAATGCATTTAAAGCTTTATCCTATAGAGGCAGATAAGTATGTAAATATATATGTTACTTATAATGAGCCAACTGATTTTTCTATCACTTTGCCTGGGTCGGATCGGAATAATGAGAAGCACTGGGAAATTAAAGCGAAAATGACTTACCAACAAAGTTTAGACGTGTCAGGCCTGTCGACAGGTGAATACAGTATAATACTGGATAATGGAAGAGTAAAGGAAGAATTGATATTTAAAGTGAAACGATAAAAGTATTCAGGCTGTTACGGCTGTGTCATATATTCTGATTATCTGTCATTGGCCGGTCATAAATTTGTCATAAAAATGCCTTGATGGAGTAATATGACAATACTTATTGTTAAATTTATAATAGCAACTGGTTACTGCTGCTTTTTGTTTCATAAAAATGCCGATGATATGCGAAAAATACTACTCTTTCCGGCACTATTGTTAATCTGTTCATCTGCTATTGCAGGAAGTGACGATAATGTGACGAGCGCACCACAGGTAGGGGGCATGTTCCCACATTTTAATGGCGGTGCTCTTAATCAGTCTGTATCGGCAGACCTCAGGTTGATAGCAAAAACGTATTTGTCATATAAAGACGCAGGGTTTGTCCCTACAGATTCTACTACTTATTCATACGGCGCAAACAGGGGTAGTGTACCTAACCCTGATAATCTGAATAATGATGATCACATATTGTTTGATGAGAGTGTTAACTACAAATTCAACGCATCAATATGGGGTTATGAGAATAATAAGCAACGGGTACAGTACTTTACAGGTAAAAAGGTAGACCAGTTGATATATAAGAACTGGCACCCATCTGATGCCACATGGAAAAATGCAGAACGCTACTTGTATAAATACGACAATAATGGCAAAATGACTTCCTCGGTGCTGCAGTTGTGGTATGGCACACTCTGGACTCAGGATATGGTATCTACATTGTCATACGACAATAGTAACAATGTTGTCAATATGAACTCAACAACATATGCTGTAGACTTTGTATATGATCAGAATAACAACCTTGTAAGAATAGAAGATAAAGTATGGTCATCGGGAGGGCTGGTAAGTAACCAACGTAAAAACTACTTGTACGTAGGCAATGATGTAGTAGAGTATACACTTGAGGTATGGGATAACAGTAGTTGGACCAAAATATCGAAGTGGAAATATGCTTACGATGCAATGGGTAATGTCATATCAAATACTGAACAAAAATGGGATGGCATAACTTGGGTGAACGTAAAGCAAAACCTGTATTATTATGACAGCGATAATAATAAGACAGAAGATATAGAAATGACTTGGGACAATAATTCAGTTTCTTTTGTTAACAACAGACGGGAAGTAATAAAATACAACAATAAATCGCTGCCTGAAGTGGTGACTGACTTTTCGTGGAATAATGGCTGGGTACATAAATCCGGCGATATTTCCATACACTATTACTATGAGCAATATGACCCTACAAGTGTTGATGAATTGATAACGGATGCTGATATGGTTGTGTACCCTGTTCCTGCCAATAGTAATCTTAATATCAATCTTAAGTGGGATCAACCGCAGGATTTCAACCTAGTGTTAACAGATATGTATGGAAGAACCATATTTTTTCAACATGAGGATACAAAAGTAGCCTACCATCGCTCTATACCTGTGTCTGATCTGCCAACAGGAAATTATGTTCTGGCGGTATCCGGTAGTAATGGTATTATAAGTCAAAAGATAGCCATAAGACATTAGATAATAACTAAGTATGATTTTAGCCCGGTTCAGGTATTGAGCCGGGCATTTTTATACATTTTATATAGTACTGGGAGTATTTCTTTTACTATTTTAGCAGATAATGAGGTGGGTATTGACTTTATTACTAATGCTGCCCGTTGCGGTATATGCACAGACCGAGGATGAATTCTTGCCTGAGGTAAGCGCGCTGGTAATGGATAGCACAGAACAGGCAGTGCAAAAGTTTTGTAAAGATATCATGAGCAAAACAGTTGGCTACCAGCCTGCTTTTGTTGACAGGGAAAATGTAATGCTATCTAAATATTATTACGACAATAATAATTTCGAATCAATAAAATTGGAGTTCCAGTTCAGGGTAGAAGAGGTAGAAATGCCTGACAGTACGATCAGAAAGAGCAGGATCGTAAAACTCATGCGTATTACGGCTGAGCTGACAGCTATGACCAGTATATATAACTATATTTTCAATTCCACATACACACCCGAAAAGATAATGGCCATTAGCAGGTATGACAAGCCAGTGAGTTATAATGGCAAAACCTTCAACAGCACTATCGTATCTGACGAGTACAAAGCAGGGTATTGGATATTGAGTTTTTTTGAGTTGTAATAAAATAGTAGTTCGTTTATACTTCAGACACAATTTACATTGATTGATAATTGGGTGATTTTCCCCTGTTTTATATGATCATTGTGCGTTACCTTTGCTGTTCTGACATACCAAAATTATTAATACTATACAACCGGAACTACCTGGTTGTATATCTGTATAAAGAGGTTTGTTTGTTTTGTTTGATAGGGAAGCCTCTATTTTTGGGGGCTTCCCGCTTTTATTGAAAAGGGAATAAAAAAAACACCGTGGTGTCCGGTGTTTAAATAAATAAGCTTGTCAGCCTTCAGAAGTGTTCGTTTCGTGTGGCTCTTCATCACGTTGCTCTTCATCCGGGTTAGGCTGACTACCTGGATCTTCTAAAACAGGTTCGTCCGGCTGAATTTCTATCTGCAACTTTTCCAACGATACTATCGGCATTTTCCTTAATGTGAGCATTTTGTCATTGAAGCCAAAAGTTGCATAATCAATAGGCACCTGCTCCTGGGTAATTACGGTATTATCAGTAGCAAAGTCAGGTGGAATAGAAGTGCCTGCGAAAGCATAATCCCTGGCTGGTTTTGGTTCGCGATTCAACGGCATGCATATAGGCTCGATAGTATCGGGGTCCAGTCCTACATTCCTGAAACAAAATGAGGATACACCGTTCTTGTCAACGCTAGTATAAGCCATTACAGGATTGCCCGGCATTTGAGCAAAATATTTAAAATGTAACAAACCGGCATGTTGCATCCAGGTGCCGAAATCCAGTATGTTCGTTCCAGCGGCGTTGCCTGTGAATTTGATTATCTGTGGTTCTGACTTAATTACAGTAGCGTTCTTGAACGTACCATCCGGATCTTCGCCATCCAATTTGATCTTTACGGTTACAAAGTCGCCTAGCGTAACAGAACATCCTTTCTCAGTATTTTCTTTGCTAATCAGCTGGCCGGTAAGAATATACGATTGAGTTTCGTGTGACATAGTGCCACCGGAAAAAATAATAGAACTATTGCCTGATGCAAGTGTGCCACCAAGTGTGCTTTTTACGGCCTCTATTACCTGGCTGTATGGTACTTTCTTTACTTCATGCAGTGTACCGTCCATAGTTATCATCGACATAAATACACCGTCCGGTTGTTTCGTATAAGTGTTGTTTTTGTAATAGTAGCCGCCTGTATACCTCATACCTTCGCTGCCACTAAAGAACGTCGGGTAAACATTTGTTTCATTCATCGCTAGCACACTCTGTCCAATATCATCTCCTGCGTCGGGCTGAATGGTATGGAGTGTAAACGCATATTTACCTCCCTGGCCATTTTCTTTCCTGATTATCTCAAGACCCTCCATGGTACTTTTTGCACTTATGATATCCCATGTAGTACCCGATGCCGGATTAAATGACTTTTCCCATCTTGCTTTTAATTCAATATCAATATTTTCAATACTGTAGCCGCCTTTGCTATTTACAGTGAGTAAGATAAAGCCTTCATTGCCACTTAGCGGAATGAGCTCCTGTCCATTAGCTTTACTTGTTTTTTTCTTGTAAACAGCACCATTTGAAACCGTCATAAGGACATTCTCTTTTTTTGCTGCATCGTAAAAAGAAAGCAAATATCCCATACCGTTAAAGGCAGAGTGCTTTAATTCATATGTCTCGGGCAACTCCAATCTTATAGTTTTGTCTTCATTAAAACTATGGCTTTCAATTTGCCGGATGATAAAATTCTTTTTGCCTGATTTGTTGGTGGTGAAATAAGGTACATATACCATTTCTCCCATATTGCCACCTTTATACACACCCGAAAATTTATTTAGGTCTATACTATCTACCAGTATTTCCTGGGCATATGCCCGGCTAAATAGTGCAATCATTAAAACCAGCACAAGGGCTCTGTTTCTCATAAAATTGAAAATTTGAGTCTGCTAAAATAAAGCTAATTATACTTATAAATCATTGCACAGGCAAAAGAGGCAAGGATAAATTTGCGAAAAATATATTTAACGCGATGTTAAAATAAGTTAATCCTTTATGGGAAATGAAATGTTAAAGCATGCCCCTCTGGTTAAACGATGCAAGCAGTAGACAGTCTACTGAATAACTAAACTAGAGGTAAAAATGAAAAAGTATAGAAATGTCGCTGTGACTCTGATAGTAGTAATGATACTGCCATTTTTAAAGGCTGACGCTCAGTCACCGAGAACTACTGTAATAAATCGTACCTCATCTGCTCAGGGCAGAAATGGTGGTACTGTTGCAAGAACTATTGTTGTAAATAAACAACCTGCCAAACGGAAGGCATCACACATTGCAATACCTGCTCGAACAATTAACACTTTGCCGGGCAGAACGACTATTATTACACATCGTAGTATACCTTACTATTGCAACAGTGGCATGTATTACCGCAAAACGGCGGGAAGGTATATATTGACACCTGCACCGATAGGCCTGCGAATGCATGTATTACCGGTAGGTTACAGGAGTATAGTGGTTGGTCCTACTGTGTTATTCAATTTCGGAAGCACTTTCTATAGGCAGGATACCCGCACTAACGATTATGAAGTGGTGGCACCACCTGCTGGTGGTGTAATATATGATCTGCCTGATGGAGCACAGGAAATGACTGTTGGTGGGAAGATATATTATGAATATAATGGCACCTTGTACAAAAAAATAGAAACTGCTGATGGTTGGGCCTATGAGGTAGCTGGAGGCATTAATGATAATCAGTAATAAAAAAACAGTAGATATGAACAGAAAAATCTCAACAACCATTTTGGCCACACTATTGGTAATGTCAGTAAATACAGTATTTGCCCAACAAGGAGACAGGCCAAGGCCCGACCCGAAAACTATGTCGGCAAAAGCAGCAGAAAAACTTGAGTTTACAGATGTACAGAAAGCAAAGCTGGCAGCCCTGAACGAAAAATATCCTGGAGCTGATTATGACAGGAGAAAGTATCATGAGGAATTCAGAAAAATAATGACAGACGAACAGCGGGAAAAAGCGGATGCTATGCGTAAGGTGCACCGGCGGGATATGCGAGGCCATGACCAGGGTAACATGAAATAAAGAAAGACAGTTTTTTCATTAGGTGGGGTAAAAGTTCCCCTGCATTACGGAGGGGAACGTTTTTTTTATGTCCCTTCATGAATATCTCCTTTCTTTGCAACTGTGCAAACAGATTACCTGATAATCGGACAGGGAATATGCGGAACTTTTCTCAGTTGGAACCTGCTGAATGCTGGGAAGCAGGTTCTTGTGATAGATGATAACCGACCAGATACTGCCAGTAGAGTAGCCAGTGGCATCATCAACCCTGTTACAGGGAGACGGGTTGTTCGTACCTGGATGATCGAGGAGTTGTTGCCTTTTGCTATTGACGCTTACAGAACTTTTGGTGAGGAACTAGGAGCACCTATAGCCAGGGAAATAGATCTGCTGACTTTTCATAGCTCAGAGCAAATGAAAAGCGCCTGGCATGACAGGATAGCTGAAGGAGAGGATTATATTAGCTACGCCGGTAATTCAGAGGTGTATTCAGCATATTTTGAAACGGGATATGGAGTAGGGGTGACTGCACCCTGTATGCTGGTAGATGTTCAACTGATGATGAAACGCTGGCGTGAGGTTTTGAGCAAAAGGAATGCTATCCTTGAACAGTCATTTGAAATAGCTCATTGTATCGTT